>PWIY01000029.1 GCA_003560215.1 Bacteroidales bacterium
CCGGGTACAAAACGTTGTAAAGTTATTGATTATTTTTGTGTCAGTGTGTGAATTTCGCACCGGGGCCAAATTGGCATAGAAAGAAAAAACATCCCGATGTTTCTTGAAAATGATGTGAACCGGTCACGGAACCGGGGCTGGATAGAGGTGATCTGCGGCAGTATGTTCTCAGGAAAAACCGAGGAGCTGATCCGGAGGTTAAACCGGGCCCGTATTGCCAAACTCAGAACAGAGATATTCAAACCCGGTGTGGATGTCAGGTACGACGAGGAAAAAGTTGTATCTCACGATGCCAGCGAAATCGTTTCCACTCCGGTGCCGGCCTCCGGAAATATACTGCTGATGGCTGGTGAGGTGGATGTGGTCGGGATCGATGAAGCCCAGTTTTTTGATCCGGAATTGCCAAATGTGTGTAACAAGTTAGCCGATATGGGGGTCAGGGTCATTGTGGCCGGGCTTGACATGGATTTCAAGGGGAACCCTTTCGGCCCCATGCCTGCACTGCTGGCCACGGCCGAATACATCACCAAGGTACATGCCATCTGTGTGAAATGCGGAAGCCTGGCCCAGTATTCTCACAGAACAACTCCCAATGAAGATCTCGTCATGATGGGAGCAACGGATTCATACGAGCCACTTTGCAGAACTTGTTTCAGCAAAACAAAAACGATATAGCAGGAATAATCAGTGTCGGGTCAGGCGCGATGGCTTGTGGGTCGGGCGTTATGGCTTATGGGTCGGGCACGATGGTTTATGGATCAGGTGGGATGGCTTATGGGTCGGGCGCATGGCTCACAGCCGGTTCTTCAGGGCTTTCCCCTCTTCTTCAAAACCGGGCTTTTCAAGCAAGGCAAACATATTGCGCTTATAGGCCTCCACTCCGGGCTGATCAAAAGGATTGACGCCAAGCATATAGCCACTGAGCGCACAGGCCATCTCATAGAAATAGATCAGCTCACCAAGAGCGGCGGCACTGAGTTCAGGGAGAACAAGCTCAATATTTGGCACACCTCCATCCACATGCGCCAGCATTGTGCCACCGGAAGCCATCCGGTTCACATAGCTGATTCGCTTTCCCGCAATATAATTCAGTCCGTCATCATCGTCCGGGTCTTCAGGAATTGAAAGGGAATGCTTCGATTCGCCAATGGTCAGCACGGTTTCAAACAAATGTCTTTGTCCTTCCTGGATATACTGGCCCATGGAATGCAGGTCGGTGGTAAAAACAACACCGGCCGGAAAGATCCCCCTCCCTTCTTTCCCTTCGCTCTCACCAAACAACTGTTTCCACCATTCAATCATATATTGCATGGCGGGGTTATAGGATGCCATGATTTCCGTTGACATCCCCTTGTGAAGCAGTACATTCCTGATCACAGCATATCGTGCAGCCGGATTGCCGTCAAGGGTGTCATTATCTCGCAAGTGAAGGGCCATCCGTTTCGCTCCTTCCATCAGTTTCCTGACATCAAACCCGGCCACCGCAACGGGCAGCAACCCCACTGGAGTCAGTACGGAATACCTTCCCCCTACATCATCAGGGATCGTATAGCTGGTATACCCCCGGGCATCAGCAAGCTTTTTAAGGGCCCCCTTTGATGCATCCGTAATGGCAAAAATCCGGCGGGCAGCTTCATCCTTCCCGACCTTTTGCTCCAGGTGCCTCCTCAGCAACCTGAAGGCAATGGCAGGCTCGGTGGTTGTGCCGGATTTGGAAATAACAATCATGGAATACGACCGGTTATCAAGCCACTGAAGCAGTTCATGAAGGTAGTCCTCATCCAGGTGTTGCCCGGCATAAACAACCTGAGGGCCTGATGAACCGCCGCTCCGGTCGTGAAAGTTTCCTGAGAGGGCTTCAATCACCGCACGGGCACCGAGGTAGGATCCTCCTATTCCGACAACCACCACTGCATCAGATTGTTCCCTGATGGTACGGGCATCCGATTCAATTCTGTCAAGCAGATCGGATCCCGTATTTTCGGGCAGATCCACCCAGCCGAGAAAATCGCTTCCTTTGCCACTTTTATTGTAGATATGATCCCGGTGAAGTTTGATTTCCTGTTCAAACATCCGGATCTCATCCTCAGATACAAATGGCAATACTTGCGCGTGCTTTACCGACAGACTGATCATCATCACTCAAGTTTACGTGCAATTTCAACGGTTTCAAATGCTTCTATGATATCTCCCACCTTAATGTCATTAAAGCGATCAATATTTAATCCACATTCGTAGCCAGATGCAACCTCTTTCACATCATCCTTATACCGTTTCAGTGAGCCCAGCTTGCCTGTGTACACCACAATACCATCGCGGATCAGGCGGATATCCGAGTTCCTGTGGATTTTTCCGTCCATTACCATACACCCCGCCACAGTACCGACTTTGGTGATTTTAAACACATCCCTTACTTCCAGGTTGGCGGTCACTTTTTCTTCGATCTCCGGTGAAAGCATACCCTCAATGGCTGACTTGAGCTCATTGATCGCATTGTAGATCACACTGTAAAGACGGATGTCGATCTGTTCCTGCTCCGCCAATTTCCTTGCGGCCATGGATGGGCGCACCTGGAATCCGATAATAATGGCGTTTGAAGCAGAGGCCAGCAGCACATCACCTTCAGTGATCTGACCTACCGCCTTATGGATGATATTGACCTGAATCTCATCTGTAGACAGCTTGAGGATGGAATCACTGAGGGCTTCAACAGAACCATCCACATCACCCTTAACAATCACATTCAGCTCTTTGAAATCTCCGATTGCAATCCTTCTGCCGATTTCGTCCAGGGTGATGTGTTTCTGGGTGCGCAGCCCCTGTTCACGGATTAGCTGCTGACGCTTGGTGGTAATATTTTTGGCTTCACTTTCTGTTTCCATCACATTGAAGATGTCACCCGCCTGGGGCGCACCGTCAAGACCAAGGATCAGAACCGGAGTTGCAGGGCCTGCTTCACTGATCCGGTGCCCCCTTTCGTTGAACATGGCCTTCACTTTGCCATGTGTGGTTCCGGCCACCACGATATCCCCGACCTGCAGCGTCCCGTTCTGTACCAGAATCGTTGACACATAACCGCGGCCCCTGTCGAGCGAAGACTCAATGACAGTTCCTGAGGCTTTTTTCTTCGGATTGGCCTTCAGTTCAAGCATCTCAGACTCCAGCAATACCTTTTCCAGCAAGCTTTCCGTATTCAGCCCCTTTTTGGCTGAGATCTCCTGGCTCTGGAATTTTCCTCCCCAGTCTTCAACCAGGATATTCATATTTGCCAGCTCTTCCTTGACTTTTTCAGGATTGGCATTTTCCTTATCTATCTTATTGATGGCGATCACAATGGGTACCCCGGCTGCCTGGGCATGATTGATGGCCTCAACGGTCTGCGGCATCACACTGTCGTCGGCAGCCACTACAATAATGGCCACATCCGTGACTTTGGCACCCCTGGCCCGCATGGCAGTAAAAGCTTCGTGGCCGGGTGTATCAAGGAATGTAATCGTTTTACCGTTGTCAATTTCCACCGAGTAAGCCCCGATATGCTGGGTGATACCTCCGGCCTCACCGGCAATCACATTGGCATGTCGAATGTGGTCAAGCAGAGAGGTTTTACCATGATCCACATGACCCATCACGGTGACAATCGGCGCACGTTCACGCAGGTCTGCCGGATCATCTTCTTCCTCTTCAATGGCTTCCTGCGAATCGGCACTGACAAATTCCACATCATAGCCGAATTCGTCGGCCACAATGGTGATGGTTTCAGCATCAAGCCGCTGATTGATCGACACAAACAGACCAAGCGACATACAGGTGGAAATTACTTCATTGACGGAAATATCCATCAGGCTGGCCAGCTCG
>PWIY01000172.1 GCA_003560215.1 Bacteroidales bacterium
GATCAGTTCGGTTGTTATGTTGCTTACCGGAAGTAACGGTTTCTGCAGCGGGGTGATGATCAATAACACCAGGAATGATGCACGCCCCTTTCTTTTATCGGCCAATCATTGTTACCGGAATCCATCCACCATTGTGGCCTGGTTCAACTGGGAAAGCCAGGATTGTGAAAACCCTGAAGAATCGCCCCCGCATGATGCGCTTAGCGGGGCAATGAGTCTTGCAAGGCACCCCGGGTCAGATTTCTGGCTTCTTGAACTGAACCACGATGTGCCGGAGTCTTACAATCCTTTTTTTGCAGGATGGAATCGTACGCTGGAGGAGAAACTTACCGACACCATTGTGGGAATCCATCATCCGAGGGGTGATATCAAAAAATTCAGTTTTGCCGAAGACGGTGTTCAGGCTGCCTCCTATCTGGGCAACCCCGGCTCAGGCGAAACTCACTGGCATATCAAATGGAGCGGCGGAACTACCACCGAGCCCGGCTCTTCCGGCTCTCCCATTTTTGACGGACAGGGGCGCATCATCGGGCAACTTCACGGGGGGTATGCAGCCTGCGGCAATACACGCCCGGATTGGTACGGCCGTTTCGGGATTTCCTGGGAAGGTGGCGGAACAAAAGAAACCAGCCTGCTCCATTGGCTTGATCCGCTGGGTTCAGACCCGCAGGCCATCGATGGCTTTGACCCTTTTGCAAGGCCGGTCGCTGCGGTATCATCATTTGAAGCTTTTTCGGAATCACCTGAGGCGGTAAGTCTTGAATGGAGTCCGAACGAAGACGGTGACCCGGTGGCCATTGCCTTCAGCAAGGAAGACCGGTTCGGGCAACCGGCGGGGGCACTTACCCTTCATGACAGCATCCGAGGCGGCGGTCAGTTGATTTACCTCGGTTATGACACCAGCTTGGAGTTAGAAAATCTTCTTCCGGGCATGGATTATTATTTTTCTGCCTGGTCCTTCAATAATTTGCCCGGTTATTCTCCCGGACTGCAGGCAGCTACTTCGACGCCCTGTCCGGAAAGTTATGATCTGCCATTTTTTGATGGCTTCATTGAGGGTCGTCTTTCAGGCTGCTGGGAACAGGTTCATTCGGAAGGTTCTGTTTCATGGAGTGTGAGCGACGATCAGGAGTTCTTACCGGATTCTGCGGCTTCAGGGAAATTTGTGCTGGCGTTCCGGCCCGGCGAAGAAAATACTGATGCTGTAACCCGGCTGGTGAGCCCCCCTATGCAATACGGCAACTATGATCACGGTCAGCTGTCTTTTTATCTTGGTGGAACGGATCAGGATGCTGAGCATGCAACGTTGACCGTTAAATTCAGGGAGTACACCAATGATACCTGGAGCACCCTGGCAAATTTTGAGGCACCCGTTTATGGCTGGGCGCTGAAGGAGGTTGAGCTGCCTCCGGCAGATGAGGGGTTTCAGCTTGCTTTTCTGGCAACATCGGATGGATCCGGGAGTTTATTGCTGGATGCAGTCAGTGTGGAGGGCAGCTACGATGCTGAATTTCCGGAACCACTGAATCTGGCTGTGGCGGAAACCGGCCCGCACCATGTTGACCTGACCTGGGAGAAACCTGATGAACCTTCAGGCGGGAAGCACAGTCCCGTGCTTGAGGGATACAAATTGTATCGCGACAATGAGTTGTTGTATAACGGGTCTGACCCTGATGAGTCATCCTACACGGATACAGGGCTTGCAGTGGGGACTTACCGGTATTATGCACGCGCCGTTTATTCCGAACCTTCTCAGCTTTCGGAACCCTCCGGTGAGGTTTCTGCCGTTGTGGAGGAAGGGGAGGTTACGCATCATTTGAAAATTGAACGCGAGGGTTCGGGAATCATTCATCCCCGGGAAGGGAATTACCTGTTCAACGACGGAGCAGAGGTAACCCTGGAGGCAACACCCGAACCCGGTGCCCGTTTTGTAAGGTGGGAGAAAAACGGGGTAGAAGCATCCGATGGTCTGACCAAAAATATCACCATGAGTCAGGATTTGGATGTCACCGCTATTTTTGCCCCGGAAGAACATGAAGTCGTGCTGGTGTCTCACCCGGGAAACATCGGTGAACAACGTGGTGGGGGAGTGTATGACCACGGAAGCTCTGCTTCCATATCTACAAGTCTGCCTGAAGACATGGAATTTTTGAACTGGCGAAAGGGCAATGCTGTGGTGTCTGTGCTGCCTGCATTTGAATACCCGGTTCACTCTTCCGATACGCTTGTGGCTCACTTTTTTGTGCCCATCTTCAGGGTAACTGTGGATGCAGCTCCCCTCAATGGTGGCAGGATATCGGGTGCCGGTGAGTTTTACCGGGGAGAAGAGGCAAGCCTGGAAGCTTTGCCGGGCAGTGATTATCTGTTCTCGCACTGGGAGTCGGATGGTGAAGTGGTGCATGAATCGCCTGATTATTCCTTTACCGTGGAGGGACCTGTATCGCTCACGGCCGTGTTCAAAGAAAAACCCCTTGCCCTCGAAATTCGCATTGAGCCGCATGGAGGCGGAGAAACCGCCCCGGGAGGAGGTGTTTCAAGGCATGAGCCCGGAGATGTGGTGAAACTGGTAGCTGCTCCCGCCATGGGGTTCAGAATGAGTCATTGGGACATTGGCGGCAGACAAATATATAATTCCGTGGCACAGGTTATTATGCGGGGTGATATGGTGGCTACTGCGGTTTTTGATGCTCCTGTTTCTGCAGAAGGTCCGGCCGATGATCATATCCGTATATTTCCAAATCCGGTCAGGCACAGCCTGACTGTCAGCTGGCCTTCCGGAGTCCCAATCCGTAATATCCGCCTGAAGACCATGGATGGACGAGTGGTTTATGAGCGTTCCATGCAACCGGTCGGAGATGGGGGGGAGGTTCAGATGTCAGTGGCGGATTTATCACCTGGTGTATACATTATGCACCTTTCCGGCCCTGATAAGCCCTTAATCAGAAAGGTATTGGTTTATTAAACTGAAAGAGCCGTGGAAATTGTGTTTATTCTCAGTTCGCCTGCGCGTGAGGAGAATGTTGGGGCGGCTGCACGGGCCATTAAAACCATGGGAATGGCACAGTTGCGCCTGGTGAATCCCTTATGCGATCACATGGGTGAAAGGGCAATTGCTACGGCTCATGGTTCCCGCGAAATTCTGGAGGAAGCTGCTGTGTTCGCCTCTTTGCCTGAGGCTGCTGAAGATCTTTCACTGCTGATTGGCTCCGCTGCCAAAAAGCGCAACATCCGTGAAGACCGCCACCCTTTGAATGCGTTGCCGGATTTGCTGAAACGCAAGGGTGATATGCTCCGCCGTGTGGGAATTGTTTTCGGCGGAGAGGAGTCCGGGCTGTCGAACCGGGAGCTGGATCAGTGTGACCTGCTTACCACCATTCCCATGGCCCGGAAGTATCCCTCCCTGAACCTGGGTCAGGCAGTAATGGTTTACGCATCCACACTCTCCGCGCTAACCCTGAATATTGCCTCCAAAAAACCAAGCCCTGCCACCGGTGATGAACTGAAAGTGGTAAAGGAGAAAGCCATGCAGGTTTTATCTGATGTTGAAATCCCTGAAGACCACATCATACATCGTCGCATCATGGAAAGGCTGATGATGCTTGACCAGGACGATATGCACCTCTTTCACTCGTTTTGTAAGTTCTACCTGAAAAAGTACCACGGGAGAATCAAGTAATGGTCGTGGCTGGCGCCACTCCAGTTAGTCGGGGGCTGGCGCCCCCTCCGGTTGATGGTTCTCATGGGCCGTGTAATGGGAAAGTTGTCAATGATCAGGGAAACGGGCTGGGGAGTTGTTGGTTAGTCGGGTGCTTCGCACCCTCCGTTGTTGGTTTTCATGGGCCATGCAATGGGA
>PWIY01000017.1 GCA_003560215.1 Bacteroidales bacterium
CAGGAAAATTTTTGTCGATGCCCCAGTAAAAAATGAGTGCCGACGTGGACCGGTCTCCGGACAATTGTTTGCGGGGGACTTTTTTCCCGGGAATGAGATGGCGGTAAAGATTCACCACATCCACATCGCTTACCAGCAGGTCAAAGGGGTATGTTTCACCGCCGCTGCGCAACCCCTTTGTGGTGCCTCTTTCCAGGATGATTTCCTCCACCGGGCAATTGAAACGGAATCTCACCCCCATATCTGTGGCCAGTTTAACCATGGCCTCCACAATTGAATACATCCCTTTTTCCGGGAAGAAGGTTCCTGTATTGTGTTCCAGGTGCGGGATGATGTTCAGGGTGGCGGGGGTTTGATATGGATTGGAGCCGTTGTAGGTGGCATATCGGTCAAAAAGCTGAACTACCCTTGGGTCGGAAAACCATCGGGTGTTTTTTTTGTGCATGGTGATGAACGCATCCAGTTCATGGAGATGGAGCAGGGATTTGCGGTAGGCGGCCCGGCCGTAATTGCTGATTTTGTGAAAGGAGCTGAACAGAAACACTTCATGGGTAATGTCGTAGAGTTTCCGGCTTTTTTCCAGAAATGCCAAAACCCGGTCTTTGGTCACATTGGTGTTGGTGCTTAGCTCAGCGGCAAACTGTTCCGGTTCTTTCCAGGCATTGATAACGGTACCGTCTTCCCAGAAATACCGGCAACTTGACTCCAGCAGGCGGTAACGATAATAATCCTCCGGGTTTTTACCCGCCAGCCTGAAATGTTCATCCACCAGCCCGGGCAAGGTAAACAGAGAAGGACCGGTGTCGAAGCGAAACCCTTGCTGTTGAATCTGTGAAAGTTTTCCGCCTGGTTTTTCTGACTGTTCGAACACATCAACTGCATATCCTTTTGCAGCCAGCCTGATGGCCGAAGAAATTCCTGCAACCCCTGAACCTATGACCCCTGCTTTTTGTTTCATTGTTGTTTTATATGGTTAAACAGTCTTCCGGTACATAAGTAACAAAAAAAAGCATTTGCAGTTTGCCGGGGATGCAATATATTCATTAAATTCACTTTTTTAAACAATATCGCATGAAAAAAGTTCTCATTACGGGGACCGGTCTCGGGGCCCTGACCACAGCCCTCCGGCTTGTCCGTCGCGGTTATCAGGTGGAAATGGTGGAAAAATATCACCAGGCGGGCGGCCGGCTCAACCAGCTGAAAAAGGATGGATTTACTTTTGATCTTGGCCCTACTTTTTTCAGCATGACCTATGAATTTGATGAATTCGTGCAGGACACAGGTCTTGCGGAAATGCCCTTTACATTCCGGGAACTGGATGTGCTTTATGCGGTGAATTTTCGCGGAGAGGAAAAGCGGTATATGATCCACCGTGATCTTGACCGGCTGGCCAGGGAGTTTGAGTCGGTGGAGCCCCGGTTCAGGGAAAAAATGGAAAAATTCCTGGCGGGTGCCGGGAAGTTTTTCCACGATACCGAATACCTGGTGCTCAAGCGAAACTATGACTCCCTGTTTGATTATTTGCTGACCCTGCTGCGTGTGCCCCTGGTACACTCCCCGAAATTGTTGCGCTCTGTCTGGAGTGAAATGGAACGGCATTTTGAATCGAGGGAAGTGAAGGAGATCTTCTCACTGGTGGCTTTTTTCCTGGGCGCCACCCCCTTCAATACCCCGGCCATTTATACCATCCTGTCTTATACGGAGCTGGTGCACGACGGGTACCACAATGTGGAAGGAGGGATGTACAAAATAGTGGAGGGGCTTAAGCGTGAGCTTGACAAAGCCGGGGTGGTCTTTCATTTTGACACGGAAATTACCGGTTACCGCTATGAAGATAAGCAGCTTACTGCACTGGTAGATCAGCACGGGAAGGAATGGGAGGCTGACCTGTTTGTGGTGAATGCCGATGCCGCCTGGTTCCGGCACAAGGTTTTCGGGCGGAAGAAGTTTTCTGAAAAGAAAATGGATAAACTAAAATGGACGCTGGCGCCCTTTACCATGTACCTTGGGCTCGACACCAAACTGGATGATACGCCCCTGCACAACTATTTTCTTGGCAACAACTTCAGGGAGTACTCCGGCAAGATCTTCCGGAACGACATCAAACTGGATCAGCCCTATTATTACGTCAACGTAGTGTCAAAATCTGACCCTGAAAGTGCACCCGAGGGCTGTGAAAGTGTGTTTGTGCTCTGCCCGGTGCCTGACCTGCGTTACAAACCCGATTGGTCAGACCGCGAAGAAGTGGCTGCCAACATCCTGGAAGACATTTCCGAACGTATCGGGGTTGACATGAAAAAGCATGTCATCTCCAAAACCATTATGACGCCGGTTGAATGGCAGGATGCCTTCAACCTGTATAAAGGGAGTGGCCTGGGGCTGGGGCATGACCTGGACCAGATCGGTGGATTCCGGCCAAAGAACTATGATGAAGAATTTGGCAATGTGTTTTACGTAGGGGCTTCCACTGTTCCCGGCACAGGCTTGCCCATGGCGGTGATCAGCTCAAAACTTGTGGTGGAACGAATAACCGGAAAATATGGATCTGTACACGCGTAATGCCCTTGATTGCGGCAGGATTACAACCAGGAATTACAGTACCTCCTTTTCCATGGGGGTGCGTACGCTGGATAAAAAGTTTCGTCCGGCCATTTATGCCATTTACGGGTATGTGCGTTTTGCAGATGAGATTGTGGATACTTTTCATGAACAGGATAAGGAGGCCCTGCTTGCAGACTTCAAAGCACGAACCCACACTGCCATCGACAAAGGGTTCAGCACCAATCCCATTTTGCACGGGTTTCAGTGGGTGGTCAATACATATGGAATTGAACGCGACCTGATCGACGCATTTCTTTACAGCATGGAAATGGATCTGCATAAAGCACGGTTTTCGGATGAAGAATACAGGCGTTACATTTATGGTTCTGCCGAGGTGGTCGGTCTTATGTGTTTGCGGGTTTTTTGCTCCGGTCGTGAAAAGGAATACCAGCAATTGCTGCCTGCTGCCAGAAAGCTTGGGGAGGCGTTTCAAAAGGTCAATTTCCTCCGGGATATTCGTGCCGACAGGGATGAGCGGGGGAGAGTCTATTTTCCGGAAGTAGATTTGACTGATTTTTCACAGGAGGACAAAACAAGGATAGAGGCAGAGATTCGGGCGGATTTTGAAGAGGCCCTGGAAGGCATCCGGTCTCTGGATAAAGAGGTTCGTCTGGGTGTTTACCTGGCCTTTCGTTACTACATCGAATTGCTGCGCAAAATTGAGAAAGCTGAACCAGGAGAGCTTCATAATCAGCGTTTTCGTGTATCCAATTTCCGGAAGTTACTGCTTCTGCCCGGCAGTTATCTGCGCAACAAGTTCAACCGGATTTAAAATTTGTAATTTTGCCGCATGTCAACAGAGGCGGTACATGTGGAAATTGACCCTTCAGCAGGATTTTGCTTTGGGGTAGCGGAGGCTGTTCGCAAGGCAGAAGAAGCATTGAAAGGAACCGGCAGTTTGTATTGTGTGGGGCAGTTGCTGCACAATGCACATGAAATCAGCCGGCTGGAGGTCATGGGGTTGCGGACGATCAGCCGTGAAGAGTTGCCTGAAATGACAGGATGTTCCGTGTTATTCCGGGCCCATGGTGAACCACCAGGGAGCTATGAGATGAGCCGTCTCAGCGGGGCCAGGTTGGTGGATGCAACCTGCCCTGTGGTGAAAAAACTCCAGGAGCGGGTTAAAAAATCTCATGACAGGGGAGAAACAATTCTTATTTACGGCAAGCCGGGGCATCCTGAGGTAGCGGGCATTGTCGGCCAGATAAACGGGGATGCAGTCGTGGCAGACCGGCCTGAAGTCCTTTCA
>PWIY01000034.1 GCA_003560215.1 Bacteroidales bacterium
CACCCGGAATCATCGACACTGACATGCAAACAACCATTCGCGGTACAGATGAACGTGCCTTCATTCACCGTGATAAATTCGTGGAGCTCAAAGAAAGCGGCCAACTCACCCCTCCCGCCAGTGCGGGGAAAAAACTTGCACAAATTTTATTGTCAGATCGGTTTGAAGACGGTGCCATTAAAGACATCAGGGACAGCTATTAGAAACGATGGATAAAATAGACCTCCAGGAATTTGAGTTTCAGCTCAATATCAGGAATCTGCGCATTGAAGACTTTGAACAACTGGTCAATATGCAGAAAATCTGTTTCCCCGGCATGGAAGTGTGGACCCGGGAGAACATTGAGAACCAGTTAACCCGTTTCCCGGATGGGCAGATCGTGATTGAAATTGACGGCAGACTCGTGGCTTCTTCCGGCAGCCTGATCATCGACTCTGAAGACTTTGACATGAATATGTCGTGGGACGAGATCTGTGATTACGGCAACATCGGCACCCACAATCCTGAAGGAGACACCCTTTATGGAACGGAAATCATGGTACACCCTGAATTCAGGGGCATGAAACTGGCCACCAGGCTGTATGAAGCCAGAAAGGATCTCACCAGAAGGTATAACCTGCGGAGAATCGTCATCGGCGGCAGGCTGCCCGGCTACCGGTCCTACAAAGACAAACTGAACATCACGGAATATGTAGACCGGGTAACCAGTCGCGCCATTTTCGATCCGGTGCTGACCCCCCAGTTATCCAATGGTTTTTCCCTGAAAAAGATCATCAGGCAATACATTGATGATGACAGTGAATCTTCGGGCTACGCGACCTATTTGGAGTGGACGAACTTTGATTTTCAGGAAGAAAAAGAAAAACAGTTCCTGGCCGCGGCCCCTGTCCGTATCTGTGTGGTACAGTACCAGATGCGTCCCATCAAAAGTTTTGATGATTTTGCCATCCAGTCGGAATATTTCGTGGATGTCGCATCAGGGTATAAAAGTGATTTTGTATTGTTCCCGGAAATTTTCACCCTCCAGTTGCTTTCTCTCTTTCCCAAGGAAGAACCGGGCACAGCCGCAAGAAAGATCGGAGAATTCACCGAACAATACCTCGAACTGTTTAGCGAACTGGCCATTAAATACAACATCAACATTGTGGCCGGATCACATTTTACCCCTGAGGGCGACAGCCTGTACAACATCGCCTACCTTTTTAAAAGAAACGGTGAAATCGGCAAACAGTACAAGCTCCACATCACCCCCAATGAGAAAAAATGGTGGGGCGTACAACCGGGGAACAGCCTGGAGGTGTTCGATACCGATAAGGGCAAGATCTCCATCATGATCTGTTACGACATTGAGTTTCCTGAACTGGCAAGAATTGCGGTGGAAAGGGGCACAAGACTGATTTTTGTTCCTTTTTGCACCGACGACCGGCAGGGCTATCTCAGGGTCAGGTATTGTGCGCAGGCCCGGTGTGTGGAAAACCAGATTTTTGTGGCCGTTGCCGGTACGGTCGGAAACCTTCCCCAGGTCGACAACATGGATATCCAGTATGCCCAGTCAGGTATTTTTACCCCTTCTGATTTTTCTTTTGCCCGCGATGCGATTGCCGGAGAATGTACGCCCAATGTGGAAACTGTGATCATCAACGATATTGACCTGGAGCTTCTGAAGCGACATCGCAACAGAGGCACGGTTACCAACTGGAACGACCGGCGAACCGACCTGTACCGGATCGTTGCCCTGGATCAGCACCAGGGACCCCATCCCGAAGATCATTAAGCCCCATGGCAATTCTCATTCAGTTCTTCTGAGAAAAAACAGCAATCCATTTCAAACATTTTCTGAATCCGGTATGTTTTTCTGAAAACGGATCTGATTGACAATATTTAAGGGGGCATTCAATCAATAATCATACACAATGATGAAACTTACAAAAGGTGAGCGAAAATCTTATGAGTGGATGTCAAAGCACAGTGTTTTCCTGTTACGCATCAGTATTGGCATCATTTTTTTCTGGTTTGGCATCCAAAAATTTTTCCCTGGCATAAGTTCGGCCGAAGATCTGGCAACCCGGACCATAGAAGTAATGACCTTCGGTGTCATCAAACAGTCTCTCGGAATGCCACTTCTGGCGGCATGGGAAGCAGCCATCGGGCTTGCCTTCATTTTCGGACGCCTGATGCGCATTGCCATTCCATTGCTGTTTCTTCAAATGATCGGCACCATAACCCCATTGTTTTTCTTTCCCGGAGAAGCTTTTCAGTCAGTACCGTTTATTCCGACACTGGCCGGACAATACATCATCAAAAACCTTGTTCTGATCAGCGGTGCGATGATCATTGGTGCTTACCATTTCGGGTTTACCATTCGAAAAGAAGACAAAGGAGGGAATGGTTAAGCTATCTACCAGTTATCAAGGAATGACTCCCTGAAAAACCTGAACCATGGATCCCCGCCGGTCAGCTCATTGACCAGGGCCTCTGGTTTTTCTCCGGCCCCGCGGTCGTTTTTAAAAAAATTGGCTGCAGCCTCCCCTGCCTGCTTCTGCAGGTAAGCCGTTTCTTCAGCTGCAATTCCCCTGCTTTCAAGTTCTTTCAGCAAATGAATACTCTCATGGGGCTGACCGGCCGCTGCATAATTCAGGGCACCGGTTTCCAGCACATCCAGATTGACTGCACCGGAAACAAAGTCAAAAAGCGCAGGATGACTGTCTGCAATATCCCGAACCCTTGAAAGATATTCATCCTTTCCGTTGGACTCCCCCATCAGGGAGGAAAAATCAGAAAGGATTCTGTAGCGGGTCATCACCCGGAACAACAATTCCAGAGCTTCGCCGGAAGACCGGACATATTCGGAATACATTTGCTGATAATCGAGTGCACTTTCAATGTAAGTGGCCGCAAAGTCCATGTTGTCATTCCGGATCGCCCGGCGCGATACCACCAGAAAGGAGCGGTATATTCCATGATGGGTCTGAACAAGCAAATCATGAAGCTGGTCAGGACATGGGAAATTGCCTTTTACACGATTGCAGAAAAGCTTTACATGCTCAAGGTTGTCCAGTGATGCTGTCAACCTGTCTTCGCGGATCAATTCTGAAGAGGCCTTAAAAAACGAATCCAGCACGGTATCGGCCAGCAGCAAGGCTTTTTGCCTCCGGTCTCCTGACGGATATCCTTTGTCAAAAACCAGTCCCAGTCTCTCCAGTGCTGCCTCTTTATCTCCCGTATCCTGATCAATCTTCACAAGGGCAAGATGTGATGGAATATGCAAGGGGTTGTAATTCAGGGCCGACTCATATGCATCCCTTGCATTGTCCGGCGAATCTGATTTTGCAATCATTTCACCGTGCCGGAAATACAGCTCATCTATCCGGGATACGGCATGGTTGAAATCCCTTCTGAGCATTGACAACTCCCTGCGCAATCGCTCTGAATCCCTTAATATATTCTCCGGATCATGCTGATACAAGTCAAGCCATTGCCGGAAAGGAGCATGATGAATGTCACCCAGCAAAGTCTCCGCCTCACATAAGCGAAACTCCTCCAGTAAAAGGGTTTCGGGATTGTCAGTCGCTAGTCCCTCTGTCAGTTCTTCTGCCCTTTTCAGCTTTTCACCGGCTTCATAATAGGTTTCCAGGGCAACCCTCCAATGATCCAGGCGGTCACGCATCCGTTCATCATACCAAAACCGATAGCCGGACAAATCCACACTCAGGTCTTCGGTTGCCCCGTCATGGGGAAATGACACCTCTGCCCAACGGTCGGGAGCGGCCGTTATGTCCACATCCTCAAATAAATGACGATAAACTTCTTTCCCCTCCGCATCATGAACCTCCATGAGGAAAGA
>PWIY01000153.1 GCA_003560215.1 Bacteroidales bacterium
AGCACCATTAAAGATGGTGTATTCGAACTTGTAAGTGCCTGATGAAAGGTCTGTTACCATTGTCTCATGGTGCGTGGGACTTACAATCTCGGCATCAAGATTGCCTTGCACTTGTTCCCACAGGACTTCTTCCTGTCCAGTTGGTTCTGCACCGGACAATAAAAATTCGGTGCCACAGACAAAGACTTCGGCCTCCAGATCCGGGTCGTTAATTTCCTCGCTAACCGTAACAAGCACGGTATCAAAAGTCGGGCTGCAATTTCCCAGTTCAATCATCCATTCAAACACATAGTCACCGTCGGGAAACGGCTCATTGTCAGACATGGTAACTGTCGCATCATACTTGTGTTTATCATCAAAAACTATACTTGCTGTACCCACGCCTTCCGGGGCTTCAAGCAATGTCCAGGTACCTGTTCCGTCTGTGTCTGGATCTTCGGGCTCGTTGCCATCCAGCACAAAACTTTCCGTGCCGGTGTCCAGACAGATGTCCTCTCCGGCATTTGCAGCTACCGGCCCTTCTTCGTTTGACGTGGTGATTGTCACTGTTTCACTTGCCTGTCCGCATCCATTGCTGATGGTCCAAATGAAAGTATAGGTTTCTTCAGCTTCAAGCCCTTCCACAAACGCTTTGGGGTCGTTGATGTCAGAAAATTCAATGTCATCACCTTCGGGATCTACCGACCAGGTTCCTCGTTCGAAGATGAATTCGGGCGGATCTGCGTCGAGAAAAACGGGCGTACCTATGCAAACCGTTTGATCTTCACCGGCACTTTGTGCAGTTGGCTCTTCTTCAGAAACCAGCACGGTGACAATGTCTGTGCTCGGTTCACAATTGGGCCCTCCAGAAATTTGCCATTGGAATTCAAACAGCCCGGCCTCCAGGTTCTCAATGGCAAGACCAGGGTCGTGCGGATCTACCAAATCCACACAGATGGGCCCGCAAAGCTGGGACCAGGTTCCTGTGCCTACGGCAGGGCTGTTACCGGCCAGAGTAGTTTCCGTAACAAAACAATCGAGAATTTGCGGTGTTCCTGCATTGGCATCGGTGGGGGTAAAGGAGGTCACCACGGAGATTTCCTGGAACGTGGTTTCGCAGGCGATCCCTTCGGTGGTAATCCTCCTGAATTGAATCACATAGGTGCCTATGCTGGTCAGGCCTTCCACTGTAGGCCCAGTGTCTGAGGCACCGCTCCAACCAGTAGGGAACTCCAGGTTATCTGTCTCCGGGCCACTTACAATACGGTATTGATTCGAGCCGGAGCCACCCGAACTTAGCGCAATGGTTGCGGTAGTCTCATCACATCCCAGTAGCAGAGGGTCAGAGCTTGTGACAGATAAAAACGGGGGATCATCCAAATAACTGACGGTAATGGAAGAACTGGTTTCGCAACCTGTAACATCGTTAGTAATAGTATATTGAAAAGTGTAGGATTCTCCTGGGTCAAGGCCAGAAACAACTGTTACTTGCGAAAGGGGGCTTTGAATGTCTGCATCTGGGCCAGCGGTTTGTGTCCATTCGACAGTTTCCCCGCTAAACTGCGGTGTATTCCCTTCCAGCACCACCTCGGTGATGTTTGCGTCACAGATTTCAATATTATTTCCGGCATTTGCATTGGTGACATCCCCGTCGGGAGGAGGCACTGTAATTTCCACCTCGTCCGTTCCACTTGCACAATCACCAACTACCGTCCAGCGGAAGGTATACGTGCCTTCCACAAGGCCGCTAACGGATGTTGTATTATTGTTCTTATCGGCAATATGGGGCACATTGGGGCCTTCCACATAACTCCAGGTGCCAAACTGACCATCAATGCCGCAGCCACCAAAACTACCTTCGAGATTTGTGCTTTGGGTGGTGGAATAGCATTCGCTAAGTGTCTGGTCAGCACCAGCGCTTACGGGTGTTTCTCCACCTCTGTTGATCACCACCACGTCGTCAAAGGAGGTGCATCCGGCATCGCTTGTGATAGTCCATCGCAATGTGGCTTCGCCGCAGGCGTCTGCATCAAAATTGACGGATGTATTATGCGCGGAAGGATCATCAAAACTAACGCCACTGCCGGAAAAAACCGTCCACTGTCCGGTTTCACCTGCGGCAGGTGCATTCCCGTTCAATGTCACAACCTCATCGGGGCAAACCGGAGCAAAATCATCCCCGGCATCAGCCTGTGTGATATCAGAGACAATAACCTGAACATCCTGAAATACAAGAGATCCGTCACCGCACCTATCAGACAGCCTGAAAGTATAGGTGTTGCCCGGCGCCACATTGGTAATCTCCGTATTCAAGAAGGTAGGAGACACGATGGTCACTTTTGGCCCTCCGACTTGCGACCATTTGGCGGTGCTTCCACCATCCGGGTATGCGCCGGAAGTATTTCCTTGTAAGAAAATCGGTTCATCGGCACAAACAGTCTGGGGAATCCCTGCATTTACCGAGCAATTTTGTGCTTCCAACGTGGAAGGGAAAACCCAAAATAGAAATGACAGAGCTGCTATAAGGCTTTGATAATTTCCGAATAAAGTTTTGATGCTACAGGGTAAAGGACATTTCATATCAATGCTTGTTGGTTTTTGCTTTACGGGGAAGAGCAAATAATTAGGGTATGGAAAGAACATCTGCAACAACACACCATACGTTAACATTTGTTAACACAACAAATCTACAGCTTTACATAACAATGGCAAGCCAAAAACAAGTTTTTTTACATACCTGTTCCAAACAATGATGCTCCCACGATTTAAACTCCGGTTTTTCCCTTAATCGCTTAAAATCCACAAACCATGATCCACCCGGGCAAATGACTCCTCTGGCTGGGTAAAAGGACGAGGGCAGTGAAAAAAGACCCGGGAGCAATACCATTGGCAAAGCTCCCGGAATATTTCTTTCGATGATGATCGGAATGGCGGCGAAAAAAGGCAGATTCTAAAGGTGCCCGGGGCTACATCCGCAACCCCCGGGCATTAAGTTCAATGCCTGATATAATCCATCTCCCTATCTGATCCATCGTCTTATCTGATCCATCGCCGGATCAGGAAAACGGTTGATCCTGCGATCAGCAACATCACAAGATAAACGGCGAAATTGCTAACCGGAACAGATGGCGGATTGTACAAAGCGAAAAACGGTTTAAACGGAACCTCTTGCCAGCCCTCTCTGTTTTTCTCTGCTGACAAAAGGTGGTCGAATGTATTTGAATTATTTTTTACTTCTTCAAAGCCCTTCGCAAATGATTCATCGTTAAATTGCTCGCCATAATTACCCAAAGAATAGAATATAAATGGTTGTTCATCTATCTTGCCGGGAATGGGCTCTGAGACAACCCGGGTTATACCAATAAATGCTTCTGCATCTATCGCAACCGGATCAGGCAAATTAAGGTCATACTGGCATACGTAAATTTCTTCATCTTCTTCGTTGGTATGTTCCTCCAAAATCTCGGTGGGAGCAATACCTTCAAATAAGATACTCTCAATTAAATCTCCAGGCTTACCGTTGTCAATTTCATAAAAGTTAACCCGGAAGTCAAGGGCAAGTGGGCCTTCGTTTTTAAAAATAAAATAATTGGTAACAACCCCCCAAAACCTTATCCGGGAAAAAGAATCAACAGCAGGAAACTTAGTGACCAATTCAAAACCCGGACTAAAAAGTTGATCTGCCGGGCCTATTTGTAATTCGTCAATTTCAGTAAAACAGTAGTGGGCATTTTGAGGACATTCAAAGGGCTGACCCCCTTTCACGCCTTCCGTTGAAATCTGTGCCTTCAGCATCGTGAAGCTGAATAACAGACAGAAAAAAGTAATTGTTTTTTTCATTTGGCAAATGTTTTATAGG
>PWIY01000350.1 GCA_003560215.1 Bacteroidales bacterium
GGAGGTCAGCAAAGATGAGGTCAACCAGGCGCTGAAAGAGGCTGCTGACGGACCAATGAATGGCATCCTTGAATATTGTGAAGACCCCATTGTCTCCACTGACATCATCGGAAACAGCCACTCTTCCGTGGTGGATTCCCAGCTTACCCAGGTGATCAGCGGAAAATTCGTCAAAGTGGTATCCTGGTACGACAATGAGTTTGGTTATGCCAGCCGGGTCGTTGACCTGATTCAAAAGGTGGGCTGATTCCTGTAAGCTGCCCCTGAAATTTAAACTGCCCCGTTACCCATGTCAATGCACAGGGAAACGGGGCAGTTTTTTTCTCACTGGCTGCAATCGGGGTCTGTTTATGCCGGATATTCAGCCCGAAAACGCTTTTCAAACCTCCTGTAACAACGGAAAAACTTTCTTCGCTTTTCTGAGGGCAGCAACAGGTTGAACTGCATCGGAAAAGCTTTCCATCCCAGGTGCTTATAATCAATAATAATCGGCTTCCATTCAGTCTCAGACAATCGTTGGACAAAAATATTGGTACCGATCTGAAAGGTATCAAAGAACCAGATCTTATGCTTGTCCAGCAAAGCCACAACCTTTTCAACTTCTTTCCAGAACATTTCATTGGAAACCTTCCCATAATCACACACCGGCCTGGAATGGGTGCCGTCATAATCCAGCGGACGTCCGGTAACCAGACGATCGTCTGAGGCCTCAATGATGGGGTTGAAATATTCTTTCAGTTCGGCCGGAAGGCTTTTATAGGTGTTTAATTCCTCATGGTTCATGCGACGTCGCAGGAAGATGACCTGCAGCCTTTGCCGGAGTCCCAATCCGGTCTTCAGCCTTTTTATGCAAAGTCCGGGCTCACCCACCACAGCGAAACATTCCCTGAAATTCCCCTCTCCTATTTTATCTCCGGGTTTTAACATAAACAGGATATTTACCACATCTGCCAAAAATACAACTTTTTTGATTACTGTTTCTCTGCAGCAATGGGTGGGATATACTGCATTCACTGCAAACATGAAATTTCCCGTCAACTTGCGTGGTTGCTGAAGTCAAACAAAAAATTGCCCGAACAAGGTCAGCTACAATTTTTCTTATAACTTTGAGGGACGAAAGGGTGAACCGGACATCCGGACATCCTGCAAGATTCATTTTGAAAACCTGATAATGACATTAAATATGGCAAAAAGACTTTTATTGATCAGCAATTCAACAAATTACGGTGAAGAATATCTCGATTACACAAAAAGCGAGATCAGTAGTTTTCTGGGCAAAGAGGTCAGTGAAGTTCTCTTTATCCCTTACGCCGGCGTTAGTATTTCCTGGGATGATTATACCACCAAGGTAGAAAACGTGTTTCAGAAACTGGGCTATGACGTAAATCCCATACACAAAGCAGAAGACCCCATCGCGGCCATTGAAAACGCCCAGGCGATTGTGGTGGGCGGAGGGAATACCTTCAACCTGGTGGACGTTATGCACAAACTGGGCCTCATGGAAGCCATCAGGCAGAAAGTGATCGCAGGAACTCCGTATATCGGCTGGAGTGCAGGCAGCAATGTGGCCTGTCCGTCCATTAAGACCACAAATGATATGCCGATTGTTCAACCCGCCAGCTTTGAGACCCTGGGGCTGGTTAACTTTCAGATCAACCCGCATTATACAGATTCCATCATTCCGAATCACAACGGAGAAACCCGCGAGCAAAGGATCAGGGAGTTTCTGGTGGCCAACCCCGAAACCCTTGTAGTGGGGCTGAAGGAGGGTACCATGCTTCGCATCGACCATGAAGAAATTCGTTATATCGGATCAAAAACAATCAAGGTTTTCCGAAAAGATGAACCGACACTGGAGTTTGACAAAAATGCCCCACTCGACTTCTTAAAGTAATTTTTCAACTCTCAGCCAATGAAAAAATCATCTGTTTTTGCAGTATTGGCCGCAATGCTGCTGATTACAGCCTGTGGCAGCAAGGTTATGTTGCAGAGCGGCCACGTAACCGGCATGGAAGCCGAGGATGCCGGCAAACGTATGTATTACGCACTGCCCCGCACAGTTGTCGCCATCGATGTGGAGGTTACCCAAACAGTGAAAAAACCGGGGCCTTATGCAGCCTATGCTGAAAGATACCTGGGCCTTGATGATGTGATTTTCTCCCCGGAGATCAGTTATGAAGTCAGCAAAGTATCAATCAACGGATATGCTGAGCCCGATCCGGAACATGTTTATTACGTGGTTTTCCCCGAAGACGAAGATGAAAAGGAGTCCTTTTACATGTCTCTGACTGAAGAGGGATTAATTGCCAGCGTGAACCGTGAATTCGACACCGAAGAGTTTCAGTTTGGCCTCAGCGAAAGCACTGATTATGGCTACTTCGGCAGCGATGCCACCTTCAATTACTTCATTGATACCAACCTCAAAGAGCAGGTGGATACCGTCATAGAACATGTTCGCATGGACACCATCACCGTGCAGCGGCAAACGCTCAGACGCAGTTGGGTGGAAAAAGGTGAAGAATTGAGAGCCAGTGAAGTAGCGGAATACATCCTGGAGATCAGGGAAAAAAAGTTTGATCTCATCAGTGGTTTCCAGGAAATTAATTACTCGAAGGAAGCCCTTGAGTATATGTATTCCGAAATGGATCAGCTGGAAAGTGACTATCTTGATCTTTTCACAGGAATCACAGCATCTCAGACCATCAACTACAGATTTATTCACACCCCGGAAAAAGACAGGACAGACATCCGACACACCTTGTTCCGTTTTTCCCGGGATGAAGGAGTGCTGCCGGCACATGATGATGCGGGGGGAACACCGGTAACCATTGCCTACCAAAGGAGTCATGCCACCGACGATCTGGAGGGTCAGATCAGGGAAACACGGCAGGAAAGAAGAAGAAGCGCAACCGGGTTTCATTATCGCATTCCCGAATATGCCAATCTGCTGATCCATACCGGTACCGAAAAAAGGGCTGAAGCCCGGATGCAGGTCAACCAGTTTGGTATTGTAACCAGCCTCCCCCCCGGACAGGACACCATAGAGTTTTACCCCAATACAGGTTCCCTGAAATCGGTCGGAAGACTGAAAGGCAATGGGGATGACAACGATTGATATGCCCGACCACCACAATAACCGCTTTGGTTTTTCAGAACAAATCAAATAAAAGAAGGCATGCAGTATTTTATCATTACAGGTGCCAGCAAAGGACTCGGAGAGGCACTGGCCATTGAATTGCTGGAAGAAGGTCGTCATTTGCTTTGCATTTCGCGCCATGAAAGTGACCGGCTCAAAAAAATGGCTGCTGCAAAAAACACCCTGCTGGATTTCTTTTCCTTTGACCTTTCACGTACAGGGCAGATCCCGGAGCTTGGTGCAGAACTTTTTAAACATATTGACACCCGGGCTGCAACCGGGTTATTCCTTGTCAACAATGCAGGGGTTATTCAACCCGTAGGCAGGGTTGAAGATTGCCGGCCGGAGGATGTGGATTTTCATATGCGGGTAAACCTTCTGGCGCCCATGCTGCTTTCTGCAGAGTTTATTCGCCGAAGCGGGGAAATGAACATTGAAAAAAGAATCCTGAATATCTCTTCGGGAGCAGCAACGAATCCGTACTATGGATGGAGCAGTTATTGTACGGCAAAGGCAGGGCTTGACATGTTTGGCCAGTGCATTTCTGCCGAACAGGAAGCCGGTTCCGGCCAGGTAAAAACCATGGCCATCGCACCCTGGATCATTGACACTGACATGCAAACAACCATTCGCGGTACAGATGAACGTTCCTTCATTCACCGTGATAAATTCGTGGAACTCAAAGAAA
>PWIY01000146.1 GCA_003560215.1 Bacteroidales bacterium
AAGATACGCATGCTCGATATGCTTGGCAAGGTAGTTTACATCCGGACGGTAAACCGCGACAGTTACGAGATCATCGTGGAAGGACTGCAGGAAGGGATATTCTTTATACAGGTCACCACAGAGCAGGGAGTAATAACCGAACGGGTCCGGATAGCAAGATAAGAAGGGTTTAAATAATCTTCCATCCATAATAAGGAAATTGCCTGTCAGATTAATGGGTTACTACATTCGTGAAAAATTTGACAAACAATCACAAGTGTTTTTCTAAGAATTAGATACATTTGGAGAATGTATTTAATATATGTATTTTCGTCTTTTATTACTTGTTTAATTAATAATGTAAGTTAATACATCCTTGTAAAAAAAACCTGCACCATGAAAAAATGTATGCTTTCTGTGTTTGCCTTACTAATTCTGGCCTCGGTCGTTTATGCCCAGGAGAATACCCCAGTTGCTGTTTCAGGGTTCAATCATGATGTTGTTGCAACCGGTACCGGGTTTGCAGTATCGTCAACTACATCAAGCTTTGATCATTCCGGGCTGGAAAACAATCATGTATTTTACGTTGAGGGTTTTGGGAGCGGAGAATATGGCCTGCCCGCAGATGGAAAAATTATCAGTGATGCAAATCCTAAAAACACCTATCAACTGGCAGCCTACGATGACTCAAACAGCTTGTTGATTTCAGGCACGGGTTCCGGATCATTGTATTTGAAACAACCGAGTAAGTTTTCAAGTATCTTTTTCCTGGCAGCAAGCTCCCATGGCCACTCCCTGGTTTCCGTCACTCTGAACTACACGGATGGTACAAGCGATGAGGTTTTGACAGGGGTATCCTTGCCGGATTGGTTTCATGATGAACCAAATGTTGCCATACAGGGGCTGGGTAGAGTGAAAAGACACGATAATAATTTTGATGATCGTTACCCAGATCCTAAATTATTTGAATTCGAAATTTCTGGTATTGATCCAGATCTAGTATTGGAAAGTATTACGTTTGATAAAGCGGCTACTTCATCTGCTGCAAAAGCTGGCATTTTTGCAGTTTCAGGAAAGAAGATTCCTCCTCCCATTCCTTTGTCCGGCTTCATTATTCCACTGGTTTTGCTGTTGATGATATCCTTCCTCTCGATCGTGTACCATAAAGTACGCTTCTGAGATAAAAAACGGGCAATCAACCCAAAACCCATGAAGCTCGCTGACCTCCAGATCAAAAAACAACTGATCCTTACCTTTGGAAGCATCATGTTTGTGGTCGTATTGGGCGCTGTAGCCCTTGAACAAAATAACCGGCTCCATTCCCAGACTGAGATCATGCACAAACAGTCGTTGCAGTCCCGGAGGTCTGTCAAAAACATTGAGCTGTATATCAGATCCATGCAGCTTGAATACCGGCATATGTTGCTTGCCGAAAGTGAGGAACAATTTGAGAAGGCCATATATAAAACGGATCAGTATGAAGAACTGGTAGCCGGAGAGTTTGAGGTATTACTTCAAAGAGACACGGAACCCGGCACAGATATCGGAGAGGCTATGGCAATGTTTGAACAATGGGTAAAGATCCGGGAAAACAACAGGCAGCTGGCCAGGGATGGCCATATTTCACCGGCCTTGGAGCGGGTAGCAGACACAGGAGATATTGGAACCCTGCGGGAAAACTTGCTGGAAAGTCTGGAAAAAATTGACATTGTTCTGGAAGAAAGGGCCGACGACTTATTAAGCCAGTCTTATAAGATCAGGAGCTCCCTCCGCAATCAGCTATTGATTATTCTGTTTGCCATTGTGACGTTATCGCTGCTTTTATATTACTTCCTCTACCGCAACATACGTAAGCCCCTGGATGAGATCGGAAAGGCCACAGAGCAATTCAAACAGGGCGACCTGAACTCACGAAGCAACTATGTGTCTAAAAATGAATTCGGTTTATTGTCGGATGCCTTCAATGACATGGCGGCCGCTATCCAGTCTTTTACCGAAAAGCTGGAGGCACAGAACAGAGAACTGAAAAAGCAAAAAGCAAAAATTTCAGAGGCCAGTCAGCTGAAGACAAGCTTTATTGGCAATATAAGCCACGAACTGCGTACGCCCCTTAATTCCATCATTACTCTTTCGGGTGTGCTGGGGCGCCGACTCGAAGGGCAAATCTCAAAGGATGAGCAAAGCTATCTGAATATCATTGAACGAAATGGCACACACCTCCTGGAACTGATCAATGATTTCCTGGATTATTCCAGGCTTGAAACCGGCAAAGAAGAAACAGAGATTGTCCGTTTTGACCTGAACACCATGATTGATGACATCGTCTTTTTACTCCGGCCACAAGCAGACCAAAAAGGCATTGACCTGTGGTTCACCAGGACAAAAGATCCTTTGCTGATCGAAAGTGATCCTGACAAATGCCGGCGCATCCTTCAAAATCTCATTGTGAATGCCATTAAATTCACCCCGGAAGGCCATGTGGAAATAACTGTCAGCAGCCACCCATCTCATACCGACATCCGGGTGAAAGACACAGGCATTGGTATTGAAAGCGAAAAAATCCCTCTGATTTTTGAGGAATTCCGGCAGGCCGACAACACCACCTCCAGGAATTACGGGGGTACAGGACTTGGCCTGTCCATTGCCAAAAGATATGCAGAACTGCTTGGCGGCACGATCCTGGTCGAAAGCCAGCCAGCCAAGGGTTCAGCATTTACCCTGCGCCTTCCCCGATAGGGATCACCAAGAAATTACGAATGCGATAAATGTGTGCGGATTTTATTGAGCAGCAAATCTTTTGTTATCGGTTTGGTAAGATAATCATTGCATCCCGCAGACAGGCTCTTTTCCTTGTCACCGGCTAAGGCATGCGCCGTTTGGGCAATAATGGGGATCTGACTGTCGATCTTCCTGATTTCCCTTGTTGTTTGATATCCGTCAATGCCCGGCATTTTTATGTCCATCAGGATCAGATCAAAGTGATGATCCCCGGAAAAAAGCTCAATGGCTTCTTCTCCCGATTCTGCATGAAACAGCCGAAAACCCTCCTCCTCAAGCAAAAATCTGATTACCTCAAAAGAAGCACTGTCATCTTCAACCACCAATATATTTGCTTTCTCCTTATAGCTTTTTCGTGATGGCCGGACAGCCTCCTCAATGATTATTTCGGGGCTCCCGGTTTCAGGTTTCAGCGGAAGAGAAAAGTAAAACTCAGAACCCGTCCCTGGTTCACTTTTCAACCAGATACGCCCTCCCATCATTTCCACAAAGGCTTTGCTGATGGATAAACCGAGGCCGGCACCCTCATAACCACGCGAAAAAGAAAGATCTGCCTGGAAAAAACGTTCAAAAACCATGGATTGCTTGTCAGGCGGTATGCCGATCCCTGTATCCTTCACATACCAAATCAGTGAATCTGCCTCCTTGTAGCAGCCAAAAACCACCTTTCCTTCATGGGTGAATTTTTCCGCATTCCTGATCAGGTTCACCAGCACGGAATGAAGTTTATCACGGTCTGTGACAAACTGAATGTCATCTTCAGGCATTTCCATGGAAAACTCCACATCGGGTTTTTCTTTTTGAAACCCGGGATCAAAAAAACCAAACATATGCTTCAGGCTGTCATATACACTCACCTCTGAAACGATGAGCTCTCTGTGCCCAGACTCAATTTTTGACACATCAATGATGTCGTTGATCAGGTTGAGAAGCCGTTGTCCGCTTTTTTCAATCACATCGATAAAATGCTCTTGCTGTGCCTTACTGAGACGTGGATCCTTCAGTATTTGTGCAAACCCCAGTATACCATTCATGGGAGTCCGGATCTCATGGCTCATGTTG
>PWIY01000193.1 GCA_003560215.1 Bacteroidales bacterium
AAACCACAAGGCATTGAATCATAGCGAACAGAAATCACCACAGACATATGAATGATAAATACAACGAACTGGACAAGCGCCACCGGCAGGCCGAAGAAGGCGGCGGCCCTGAGCGCATTGAAAAGATCCACGCATCCGGACGCAAAACGGCCCGGGAACGCATCGACATGCTGCTCGACCCGGAGACTTTTGTGGAACTGGATAAGCTGGTCGTGCACCGAAATCATGAATTTGGGATGGACAAGCAACGGATTCCCGGCGACGGCATGGTGACTGGCTACGGAAAGATAGATGGCCGCCTGGTCTACCTGTTTGCACAGGATTTTACCGTGTTCGGCGGTTCACTGAGCCGGGCCAATGCCGACAAGATCCTCAAAGTGCAGGATCTTGCCATGAAGATGGGTGCGCCCCTGATCGGGCTTAACGACAGCGGCGGTGCCCGCATCCAGGAAGGGGTGGAAAGTCTTGCCGGCTACGCCGATATTTTCATGCGCAATGTGCGCGCCAGCGGCGTGATCCCGCAAATCTCCGCCATTCTCGGCCCCTGTGCAGGTGGTGCCGTGTATTCTCCTGCCCTTACCGATTTCATATTCATGACAAAGGAGACCAGCTATATGTTCGTTACCGGGCCGGATGTCATCAAAACGGTGACCCACGAAGAGGTGACCAAAAACGAACTGGGCGGTGCCACTACCCACAACAGCAAGAGCGGCGTGGCCCATTTCCGTGCCGAAGACGATGAACAGGCCATGATGATGATCCGGGAACTTTTCAGCTTCCTGCCTTCCAACAATATGGAAGATCCGCCGGTGAAACCCTGCACGGATTCGGCCCACCGAACCGACGAGAAGCTTCAAAGCCTGGTGCCGGAGAACCCCAACAAGCCATACGACATCAAGGACATCATTTTCAGCGTGGTGGACGACCATCATTTTTTTGAGGTTCAGCCCGATTACGCGCGCAACGTCGCCATAGGCTTTGGGCGCCTGAACGGAAAGCCGGTGGGCTTCGTGGCCAACCAACCCGCGGCGCTGGCCGGAGTACTCGACATCGACGCTTCCAACAAGGCGGCCCGTTTTGTGCGCTTCTGCGACGCCTTTAACATCCCCCTGGTAACCTTTACCGACGTGCCAGGCTTTCTGCCCGGTGTGGACCAGGAGTATGGAGGCATCATCAAGCACGGAGCCAAGCTAATCTACGCCTATGCGGAAGCCACTGTTCCAAAAATCAATGTGATCACACGCAAAGCCTATGGAGGAGCATATTGCGTGATGTCGAGCAAACACCTTGGAGGCGATGTGAACTACGCCTACCCCGGTGCAGAAATTGCCGTGATGGGGGCTGATGGTGCGGTAAGCATCCTTTACAGGAACAAATTGACAGATGAGCAGAAAGCTGAAGCCGTAAGTGATTACCGGGAAAAGTTCTGCACACCATACAAGGCAGCCGGCTTGGGTTACCTCGATGAAATCATCTACCCGCGCGATACGCGCCTCAAACTCATCCAGGCACTGGAAATGACCGAAAACAAGCGCGATAACCTGCCTCCGAAAAAACACGGGAACCTGCCTTTATAAGCTGGATGCACCGGCGACCTGGGAACCTGTCCTCAGCATGTCGGGATTATCAGTATCGGTGGGTATCTGATGGCAGAATGCTTTTCCTGTTTTGTCGCTTCTCCAATGATCTCAAAATTCCTTATTACAGCATCCTGTATCATTGGTTTTTCAAGAAATGCCTGCTGATTGACTGTTTCGGCATATTCCTTTATCCGGTCAATACAAAGAAGGATGTGCTCAAGGTTGGGTCTTTGGCCGTCATAATAAAGGAATCAAATCTTTTTCAATATGCTGTTTAATCCGGGGGTTCAATGATCGCTTTCCGGGGTTTCTTCATTAAACAGATCATTGAATATGTGAAGCAGGGAGGGCAACAATGGGCAGGATGGCCAATCACCCCCCTTCAGATGATGAACAAATGATTAATAAACTTATATTTGAAGAAAACCTGTCCAAAGGGGCCCGACCATTACAGAGGAAGATGATGACCTTCCATTTTAAATCAATAAATAATAGCATGAATAGCGACATCCTAATATATCAAAACCCAGACGGCAACATCAAAATAGATGTGCGGCTTGAGGACGAAACAGTTTGGCTTACTCAGGGACAAATGGGGCAACTGTTTGGCAAGGACAAGCGTACTATTAGTGAACATATTAGTAACATTTACAGCGAAGCTGAACTGGAGAAAAATTCAACTGTCCGGAAATTCCGGACAGTTCAAACTGAAGGAAGTCGGGAAGTGGAGCGTGAACTTGACCACTACAATCTCGACGTGATTATCTCGGTAGGCTACCGGGTAAAATCGCTTCAAGGTACACAATTCCGTATTTGGGCAACACAGCGGTTAAGGGAATACATCATAAAAGGCTTTACGCTTAATGATGAACGATTTAAGTCGGGCAATTCCATGAACTATTTCAACGAACTGCAAGATCGCATTCGGGAGATACGCCTGTCGGAAAAGTTCTTTTACCAAAAAATTAAGGACATCTATGCTACCAGTATAGATTATGACCCAAAGGATGAAAAAACCATTAAGTTTTTCAAGGTAGTACAAAACAAACTCCTCTGGGCAATCAGTCAGCAAACTGCAGCAGAATTGGTTTACAGACGGGTGGATGCCAGTTTACCACTGATGGGAATGCTCTCATATGACAAAAAGCAAGTGGACGCCATCAAAAAGCCTGAAGTAAGTATTGCCAAAAACTATTTGAATGAAGAAGAGATCAAGCTTTTAGGTCTGTTGGTGGAGCAGTATTTGGCATTTGCCGAAACCATGGCACAACAACAAACCCCCATGTATATGAAAGATTGGATCGAGCGACTGGATATCATTCTGCAATTAAATGGCAGAGAGTTGTTAACCCACGCCGGCAAAGTTTCGCGCAAAATGGCCCTGGAAAAATCCGGAGATGAATTTGAGAAATACAAGCAACGTCAAAAAACTATTGAGAAAGAAGCTAGCTTCAAGGAGTTAGAAGAGGACATTAAAAAATTAAAGAACCCGGAATCAAAAGAATAATAATGTGGCAGAAGATGGGTTGGTAAAAAGGTTGGCAAAAGAGTTGGTAAAAGAGCTTAGATCGCTTTCCGGGGTTTCTTCATTAAACAGATCATTGAATATGTGAAGCAGGGCGGTCAACAATGGGCAGGATGGCCGATCAGACCGGCCAAAAAAAAGGGTCATACCAACGAGGTACAACCCTTATATTTTTATCTTGCTCCCCCTCTTGGACTCGAACCAAGGACCCTCTGATTAACAGTCAGATGCTCTAACCAACTGAGCTAAGGAGGAATGTTTCCCGTTTGATTGAGTGTGCAAAATTAACTTTTCTTTTTTAATTGCAAAAACTTTTCCGAAATCTTTTGTTTCAGGCCTCCACAATCTCATCCCGAAGAAATTAAAATCAGGGCCCGAACACCATATCACGCATTCAGATATATTTTTGTATTTTTGCATAGCCAAAAGTGACTATATGCGCCGCACCTATATAAAAATAATTTCTTCTTTTTTCATCTTACTTAACCGCCGAGGCCTGCTTAAACGCAGGGGTCTGCGTCCCGGCCTTTCCGGCAATTTTGTCTTCCTGCTTTTAAGCCTGGGGATGATCACTTTCATTGCCCAGTCCGATTTCGTATCCCATGATCTTCCAAAAGAAAAAGTCTTTGAGGAAGACACCATTGCCCCGGCCTTTACGGACGATGACCTGCTGTTTTACCGTGATACCATTACCGAGTTGTTGCTTC
>PWIY01000137.1 GCA_003560215.1 Bacteroidales bacterium
GGCTGTTGATGACCCGGTGGCTGGACAGCTTCGCCTATCGCATCGACATCAGCTGGCTGATGCTGGCCATTCCGGCTGTGGCCATATATCTGACCGCTGTTTTGGTGGTGGGAGTAATCTCGTGGAAGGCGGCCAACCTCAACCCTGTGGTTACTTTAAGAAATTCTGAATAGCAGATCTCATCCGGTTGTTATTTCACGCACACGGCCTCCCGAATATGATATGGCGACACACCAAACATGGCCTGTCAATCCGGGGCACCAGCAGCAGACTGCCCGGCAAGCCATCCTGTCGAGAAAGCGATCTGCAGGTTAAACCCACCGGTATCGGCATCCAGATCGATCAACTCTCCGGCAAAATACAGGTTTTTCACCAGTTTGGACTCCATGGTCCGTGAGTTGATCTCGGTGGTCGGTACCCCGCCGGCAGTGATGATGGCCTCCTTAAAGCCGGGGTGGCCGGTTACCCGGAACCGGAAGTCTTTCATCAGGAGCATTGTTTTCCGGCGATCCTTTGCACCCATCTGATTGCATGGCTTTTTCCCGTCAATATTCAGCAAGTCAAGAAATACCGGGATAAGTTTAGCGGGCAGCCACATTTTGAACACATTTTCAATTTGCTTTTTCCCGTGGCTGTCGATATCGCGCAGCAGGCGGTTATCCAGTTTCTTTTCGTCCAGAGCCGGCTTCAGGTCAATTCCGATTTCCACCTGATGCCCTTCAGACAATGCCTGCACCACCTGCCTGCTGAGCGTAAGGATAATGGGGCCTGTCAACCCGTAATGGGCAAACATCAGTTCCCCGAACTCCTCCCCTTGCTTTTTGCCATCCATCCAAACAACCGCCCTGACATTTTTCAGGCCAAGCCCCTGCAGCCTTCCGGCCACATCACCTGCTGTTACAAGGGGAACCAGCGCAGGCCTTGCTTCTGTAACCAGGTGACCGGCCTGCCGTGCAAGTGTATATCCGTCGCCTGCAGAGCCGGTGGCCGGATAAGATTTCCCCCCGGTACAAATGACCACACCTCCGGCATGATATTCCCGCCTTTCCTGTTTGTCAGAAACCTGCACTCCGCAAGCCCGGTCATCATCCAGCAGCAGGCCGGTCACCCTCACATTATACTCCACATGGATGTTCTGGTTTCCCATCCATTCTTTCAGTGCCTCCACCACGTCTCCTGCACGGTTACTCACGGGGAAAACCCGCTTCCCACGCTCTGTGGTGGTCTCCACCCCCCTTTCATTCAGAATTTTCAGGATATCTCCGGCAAAAAAAGCATGAAAAGCGTGCTTCAGAAAGCGCCCGTTTGGGTAGATATGGCGATAGTACTCAGAGGCCGGAGCATCATGGGTGATATTGCAACGGCCCTTGCCGGTAATCAACAACTTCCGTCCGGCCCTTTCCATTTTTTCCAGCAACAGAACCCGGGCACCGGCCCGTGCGGCACGGCCGGCAGCAATCAGCCCGGAAGCCCCAGCCCCGATCACAATGACATCGTATAAGGGTTTTGCCTTCTTTTTCACTGAAAGGTCACTGATTGAGTTGCGGGAGGCAAAATTAGCACAATATTTTTACACTTTCCGGCGGTTCAGTTGCTGATATTTCATAAATATTTCACATCTTGCAATACAGGACCAGTCACAAGAACCTTATAAAAGATTTTATCAACAATGAAAGGTGCGGATCAATTCACAAACGGACAAAGAGCCTTCCGGTTATCAGGAAACAGGCTGACCTACTTTTTTAAGAGCGGAGGGGTGAAGGCCGAGGGCCTTTATGAAAACGACCTGATGGAAGGCGAATGGAGATTCTACCGTGAAAACGGACAACTCTGGCAAATCGGCAATTTCAAAAATGGCGAAAAAGAAGGTAGCTGGATAAGGTACGACAAAAGCGGAGAAATTGAATACAATGAAACTTTTCGTGGCGGTAAGATTGTTAAGCAATAGGCCGGATTATTTTTAAACTGAGCTTAAAAATGCATTACAATTGTGCTTTAACTGTTGATTGCGTGGTTTTTTCAAAAGACGGGGTCGTGCTGATCAAGAGGAAAAACCCACCCTTCAGGGGAGCTTTTGCCCTGCCGGGGGGATTTGTGGAAGAAGATGAAACCGTGGAAGAAGCCTGCATCAGGGAAACCCTGGAAGAAACCGGTCTTTCCATTCAGAATCTGAAACTGGTGGGTGTTTACTCATCACCGGGAAGAGACCCCAGAGGCCGTACGGTTTCTGTCGCTTTCGCTGCTGAATCCAACATGAACTCTCTGCAGGCAGGGGATGATGCGGCAGAGGCAGAGGTATTCAAAGACTGGGAAGACGCAGACCTTGCATTTGATCACAAAAAGATCATCAGAGACGCGCTGAAAATGATGAAATCGCCGGAAAAATAAATCATCCGGAGACCAATACCAACATCCAAATCATCAATTCATGGGTTATCAGGAGATCATTGAAGACCTTTACAAATCTGTAAAGCGGGAAGAAAACATCGGAAGCCTGGCTTCTTTTATCCCCGAACTGGGGAAGGTGGATCCGCAAAAATTCGGCATTCACCTTATCACCACAGATGGAAGAGCTTTTGGTGTGGGCGATTATGAAGAAAAGTTCTCCATCCAGAGCATCATTAAAGTTCCGTCTCTGGCACTCGCTTATAAAATTATGGGTGAATCCCTTTGGGCCAGGCTCGGATATGAACCCTCAGGAACTCCTTTCAACTCACTGGTGCAACTGGAGCACGACAGGGGCATTCCGAAAAACCCCCTGATCAACTCTGGAGCCCTTGTAATTTGCGATATACTGATCAGCAAACTAGAAAATCCCCAAGAAGATTTTCTCCATTTTATGAGAAAAGCCTCCGGCAACCCTACGATTGCATACTCTCCCCAAATCGCAGAGTCCGAAAAATCGGTTGGTTACAGGAATATCGCTCTTTGTAACTTCATTAAGTCTTTCGGGAACATCGAAAACGATCCGGATGAAGTACTGGACTTTTACTTTAATCAGTGTTCCATTGAACTGACCTGCAGGGAACTGTCAGAAGCTTTTCTGTTTTTTGCCAATTTTGGAGTGGTTCCTTCATCCGGAGACAGAATAATGACCGGAAGCCAGGTAAAACGGATCAATGCCATCATGCAAACCTGCGGGTTTTATGACGAATCCGGAGAGTTTGCCTTTAAGGTGGGGCTGCCGGGGAAAAGTGGCGTGGGTGGAGGCATTGTGGCAGTCCATCCGGGACAATACAGCATTGCCGTATGGAGCCCTGTGCTCAACAAAAAAGGAAACTCCTACAGAGGAGTCAAATTCCTTGAACAATTTACAACCAGAACCGAGCTGTCCATATTTTAATCAGCCAGCTGTTGCCTTCCGGGTTGACCATACGGGAATATATTTCTACCTTTAGTAACGGAACATTATATGGAACACCGTGAATGCATGATCCCGGATAATTGTAATTGACTACACCCAACCCTTAAGAAATATGAAATTTCTGCAAAGCTTCGCCATCCCTGTTCTCATTTTGCTTCTGGCACTGTTCATCAGGTATATGCTTCCACTGTTGACTTTTCTTCCGGAAGACCTGAATTCGCTGGTCCAAATCACAGCCAGGGTACTGGTAATTGCCGCCTTTACATGGATGGTCATTTCCCTGATCCGTGTGGCCAAAAATAACTTTCTCAAAAAATATGACATCAGCGAACCCGATAACCTGCGCTTCAGAAAACTCCACACCCAGTACAATGTTCTGGAGAAGATTGTGGTATTTATCGTGATCCTCATCGCCATTGGCTTCACCTTAATGCTTTTTGA
>PWIY01000392.1 GCA_003560215.1 Bacteroidales bacterium
ATTACGGCCGTGTTGACCGGGCCGCAGCATGGATGCTCCTTGCAAAACTTTACATGAATGCTGAAGTTTATACGGGTCAGCCCAGGTACAATGATGCCATGACCTATATCAACCAGATCATCAACTCCGGTTATTCCCTGGAACAGGAATACAAGTGGCTTTTTATGGCCGACAACGAGCAGGCGCAGAACGAGATCATCATGCGCGTACCCTACCACGGAATTGAAACCCAGACTTTCGGGGGCACCACATTCTTGATTAAAGCCGCCATCGGAGGTGACATGAGTGCTACGGCCATGGGTGTGGATGACGGCTGGGGCGGACTGCGTACCACCCCACAGTTTGTGGATCTTTTTGATGAGGACGACCCCAGAGCCATGTTCTTCACTGAAGGCCAGACGAAGGAAATTTCCAACCTGTCAGACTTCCAGAACGGATACGCTGTACAGAAATTCAACAACTTGCGCAGGGACGGCACCCCGGGATCCAACCGGGAGTTCCCCGACACTGATTTCCCGCTGTTCAGGCTTGCCGATGTGTACCTGATGTATGCAGAAGCGGTTCTCAGAGGTGGTGGCGGCGATGAATCAACTGCCCTCGAATACGTGAATGCCCTCAGGGAAAGGGCCTGGGGCGATGACTCAGGCAACATCTCAGCCAATGAGTTAACCCTCGATTTCATCCTTGATGAAAGGGGCAGGGAACTTTACTGGGAAGGACACCGTCGCACAGACCTGATCCGGTTTGGACGCTTTGCCGGTGATGCTTACATATGGTCGTGGAAGGGAGAATCACGCGACGGTCTGCCCACCCAGGCCAGGTATAACCTGTTTCCGCTGCCGGATGCAGATGTAACCGCCAACCCAAACCTGGTACAGAACCCGGGGTATTAAAAATCTTAAAAATATGAATATGATGAAAAGAACAGCCATATTACTTGCTTTCATTTTAGGAATCAGCTTCCTGCATTCCTGTGAAAAAGATGATGAAGGGCCGGTACTGAACATGGATGAAGCCACCAGTCCGGCAATAAGTTACCCGGAGAGCGGAAACAGCTATGTCCTGACTGAAGAAGAGGAAGAGAATGTGTTGTTTACTTTCGAGTGGGCAGCGGCAAACTATCCATTGGAAAACCTTCCCGAAGTCCGTTACCTGTTGCAGGCAGACAAGACAGCCAATAACTGGGAAGAACCGGATTCAATCCGGGATATTACAGATACAAGGAGTACTTCTTATGAAGTCACCGTTTCTCAGATGAACCAGTTGCTCACAAGAATGGGTGTGGAGCCATTTGAAACCGGTGAAGTTTCATTTCGGGTACGGGCTTTCCTGACAACAGCCTCAGAACAAACATGGCTTTATTCAACATCCGTTGACGTTGATATGACCACGTATGAGCAGATTACTGAGCCAGACACATTGTATGTACCTGGTTCGTACCAGGGCTGGGATCCGGGCAACAGCAGCACCGTTCTTTACTCACCCGAGCGGGACGGCCTCTATGAAGGGTACCTCTATTTCGCAGAACCCGATACAGAGTTTAAGTTTACAAGCGCCCTGGGATGGGACGAAAACTGGGGTGACGATGATGGTGACGGAACACTGGTTCCTGATGGTGCAAATATTGTGATTGAAGAACCAGGTGTTTACAGGGTCAATGTTGATATGAATGAGATGACCTATGAGCTTTACCGCACCGAATGGGCCGTTATTGGTGACGGTGTGGTTGACTGGGATACCGATGTACCCATGGATCTCGACATTGAGCACTTTGAAGAAACCTGGAAAGTTCGCTACACCCTGACCTACGAGCTCTCTGAAGGCAACTTTAAGTTCCGTGCCAACCAGGCATGGGATCCGCCTGCCGGACTCAACATGGGTATTGATGAAGATGCCGAGGAAGAAGGCGTGCTGATGTACGGCGGATTTGGCAACGACATCCCTGTTGACAGTGCAGGTGAATACACAATCGTGTTTGACCTGAGCGGTCCGGTGTATCGTTATGAGTTGATCAACAAGTAAATCGTGGGCGAGAGCCCATTTCTGCCCGGATATTACCGGGCCGTAAAGAAAAAAGCAGCGACCCGGTGGTCGCTGCTTTTTTCTTTATATTTTTGCAAAATATTTATCAGAGCCTAACCAATATGCCCGCAAAAAAGTCATCACAACCCATATGGGGAACCATTAAAAGCTATGGGATCATTACCATCGCGCTGTTTGCCAACGCCCTGGCCTGGACTGCCTTCCTGCTCCCGTCAGAGATCGTGGGCGGGGGAATCACCGGTTTATCGGCCCTGATCTATTATGCAACGGGCATTCCGGTAGCCATTACCCTTATTTTGATGAACATCGTCCTGCTGCTGTTCGGAGTTAAGAGCCTCGGCCTGGGCTTCGGCGTAAAGACCATATACAGCGCCGTGGTTCTCGCCTTTTTCTTTGGCATCCTTCAGCCGTTGATCCCTGAACCGATCGTTGACGATCGGTTTATGTCGGCCATTCTTGGCGGGATACTGGGGGGTGCGTCCGTCGGCCTTGTATTTACCCAGGGAGCCAGCACCGGCGGAACGGACATCATCGCCATGATCATCAATAAATACCGGAACATCAGCCAGGGCCGGATCATTCTTTACCTTGATCTGGTAATCATTTCATCTTCGTATTTTTTGTTCCAATCGCTCGAGGTGATGGTTTACGGTTACGTTACCATGGCTGTGGCCTCCTACTCCATTGATATGCTCCTGATGGGCCACCGTCGCAGCGTACAGTTGTTTATCTTCTCACCAAAATATGAATTGATCGCTGAGCACATTGCCAATGAGATCGGCCGTGGTGTTACACTGCTGAACGGGCAGGGATGGTACAGCAAGGAAGAAAGTGCGGTACTGATGGTTGTGGTCCGGCGATATGAAACCAACAATGTATTCAGGACCATCAAAGAGATAGATCCCGAAGCTTTTATTTCCGTAGCCAATGTAATGGGGGTTTACGGGCAGGGATTTGACCCGATTAAATACTGATGCCTGATCACTTCATATCATCTATATTTTTGTATCTTCGTATGTTGTCCATAACCGATCCGGTTTTCAATCATAACCTGATCATCTCTGATCAGCGTGGCCGGGCAAAAAAATAAACTTATGAAGAAAGATTTGGGAAAGCTGCAACCCGGACGTGTGTGGGAATTGTTTGAAGAAATTTGCCAAATTCCACGCCCCTCAAAAAAAGAAGAACGCATCCTGTCATACCTGATCGAATTCGCCCAGAAACACGGACTCGAATATCAGCAGGATAAAGCGGGTAACCTGATCATTCGAAAACCAGCCCGGCCTGGTTTTGAAAACCGCCGTTCGGTGGTTCTGCAAAGCCACGTTGATATGGTTTGCGAAAAAAATGAAAATGTGCAGCATGACTTTGACAAGGATCCCATTCAGCCAATCATTGATAACGGATGGGTAAAAGCAGACGGAACCACCCTGGGTGCGGATGATGGCATCGGAATGGCCGCTCAGCTGGCCATCCTGGAGTCAGATGACATCGAACACGGGCCACTGGAATGTTTATTCACCGTTGATGAGGAAACCGGCCTGACCGGCGCGTTCAACCTGGAGAAAGGCTTCATCAACAGCAAAACACTGCTTAACCTGGATTCAGAGGATGACGGGGAACTGTTTATCGGGTGTGCAGGCGGTCTGGAGACCCTGATTACTTTTTCCTATGAAAAAGTCAACACGGAAGCAGATCACACCGCTTTCCAGGTTTCCGTAACCGGCCTCAAAGGAGGCCATTCAGGCG
>PWIY01000300.1 GCA_003560215.1 Bacteroidales bacterium
CGGCTATGCCTCGACAGTAATGCAAATTTCTGCCCGGAGCACATTGGCGCATTTACAATTGCCAGGAGGCCTGGGAATGCGCTATTTTCTGGCAATTTGCACTCCCGCAGCTTTTCAGGCAAAGCGGTTTACGAAATTCAAAACCGATTTTTGTTCAATCAATCACGTCGAATATCGAAAGCAAAAATCCGTTTTCCGGTTGACTCCTTTTTCCAACCTTGTTAACTTAAAGATGCTAACAGATCCTTCCAGCCCAAGCAGATGATTATATAAGCAAAACATGCGCCACAGTGTTGCAACCAAAGGGTGAAGTGTTCCGTCAACGCTGACAGAAGGAAAAACGGCCCGGCTTTATGACAATAAATCTCCGATATATTCTGATCGGAATCTTCCTTTTGTCACTCGGGGCATTGATATACCTCATAGACCGCCCTCCAGGCCAAACGTATTTTATCTTTACACTACCCTTTCAACTTAATCTCTACAATATAACACCATCTTTATTTGGCCCCATCGGCAATTTCTTGCCACATTTTCTGCATGTTTCCGCTTTTATATTGCTCACCGCCGGATTGATCGACTGCGGTAAAAGAGGTTACCTGCTAATTTGCCTGTTTTGGATGGCCGTTAACGTTGGATTTGAGTTAGGCCAGAGATACAGCGATTATGCCGTCGGGCTCGTACCGGCAAGGTTTGACGACGTGTTTCTGCTTGAAAACACCAGAAATTATTTTTTGCATGGCACATACTGCCATCTTGATATGGCAGCTATTATTATTGGCGGCATTTCTGCTTATGCATTCTTGCATTATACCAACAATCGCAGGAGAACAGTATGAATTATAAACGAAAAATATTCAAATCACTTCGCTATACCTGCTTGCTTGCAGTAATTGCCCTTGGCTTGGTAACCATAATCGGCACAGGTGGCAGCAGTGATAGTGGTAGCAGCAATGGCAGCGTTAATGGGGGAGGCCGGGATGATGCTTCTCTTGAGCCACTGGACGAACTGACAAGCAAGGAATTAGCCGGACTGGTTGATGATGAAGAGGCTGCCCAGGTGATGGCTGCGGAATTCACCGGTGACGATTTGAAGTTGCAATTCAAAAATGGTGCCGCTTTCACCTTGCCGGCGGATGCCAATTATAATTCCGGGCTTGGCGAGGTGGTCATATCGTTGCTGCGTGGAGAGCGCTTTTTCAATACCGATGAAGACATCGTGTTTGATCTTTCGGAGACAGAACATGCTTATTACATCGATTTTGAATTGGACCTGCCACCGGGATTGGAAGTTGACGATATCGCGGTCTTTTTGTATTCTCCAGGCTCCTCGAAAGAAGAGGTGGATCTTATTCTCGTGGAGTTTGATTACGACCCGGCAAGCGGAAAATTAAGCGCCTTTTTTAACGCCCCCATGACTAAAGTCCCTCCGATCATGCTGACTCCGTCCTCGCATAGCCATACCATGATAGCGCACTCCCCGTATAGCAAGGTAGTTCGCACTGCATCCAATTCAAACAGTCAGTATACGCGTCTGGCGGTGAGCTATGCACTTCGCATGGAACTTGCCGATGGCCCGGTCGGCAACACTATACCAATGCCATATTACCAGCAGTCCGAAAACACATGCTGGGCGGCGGTGACAAAGATGATGGCCCGGGCCTACGCGCCGGTAGACGATCGCAACAGAATAATCAGGCTGCATGATATCGTCAGGTATATGGGGCATTCTGATTTTGACGGAGGCATGGGGAAGTGGGCATTTACCCGCCATGTTCCAGCTTATCTGCAGTCGAGAACCGGAGTGGAATTTGAAGGGTCAACGTTTTTAAGGACGAGGGCACTGGAGTCGAAAATCATGCGCCTGATCAACCAGGACCGACCGGTAATATTGAACCTGAAGTATCCAGGTGTTGGGCAGCACCAGATACTGGTTATCGGGTATGAATGGGAGTTGGTGGGTGATCGGGAAGACCGGGCAACGTTCCGTTTGCTTTATCATGATCCGCAAGGCGAACAAGTCGGCGCCACAACCATCGACAAGTACCGATGGAACGATTTCGACTGGCTGATGAAGGACAAATGGCCGTTCGATACTGTGCAGATCGTTTATGCAGACCAGTCGCCGCCCTCCGCTCGCACATTACAGACCCTGGCTACTCCGATCTATAACAAATCACTGTGGAATGAAGGGCAGGCCGTGGGTAATCTGCATTTTTACAACTCCCGCATCCATATGGTCTACAATCGGGCCGAACCGCACGGTTACAGCTGGGCAGAGCGTCGTTCAGATAATATGGCCGATGTCATTCCCGCAGAGGACACCCATGTCATTTTTACCCAAAAGATATACAATGCTGCTGAAAACACCACCTATCCTATATTGCTGATTGAAGCCTACGACATGGGGGGAGGGGGTAAGCTTTTCGAGGAGCGGCAAAACCTGGTTTTGCGGCCGGGCAGAACCCTGCATGACTTTGAAATTGATCTGGAGGACTTCTTTGCGGACGAGGAGCGGGAGGTCCTGGTGATTCTCCAGCTGCAGGAAAACTATCTTTTTCTGGACGGCTATGATTTTCGGTTTACTTTGGCACCCAAGGAAGAAGATGATTTGTTGCCACCTTCACATGGAGAAAGCTGGAGACTGACAGAAATCAGAGACTCCAGCTGGCTCGATGATGCGCCAAATTTCCCTGATTTTAACATGGCAGATGGAGCAATCTATGGAATGCGTTATGCCCGAATCGGTGGGCCTTACGCAACTTTAGAACCGTATGCTTTTAACTTCAGTTGGTCAGTACCCCCTCAAGAACTCGTACCTGGCAGGACCTATACGCTGGAAATGAACCATTCCGATGAAGCCAGCCGTAGCAATAGTAACATAGATGTTTTTCTGCGTACAGATGGTCATAGCAGTGATCTCAATCGACGGGATCCGCCATTGGATGAAAATTGGAAAGGAACAAATGATGACAAAGGTAAAAGGACGCTAATCTTTACAGTTCCCGGAATAAATGTAGATGAAAGAAGAAGAAGCGATGAGTACATACGCTTAACATTAAGCGCCAGTGTAAGCGGCACAAGTTCAGATGGTTTTAATGTAGGGTTCACGTATAGAAAGCTATATTTTTATAAAAGTGAGTGATTCGGTTCGAACTCATCTGGAACACCGCGTGGTTTGATTTGTTTCAATTTGCCTTTGGTTATCGGTCTGCTGGATAATGGTGTTTGTCTCGGGTAGGTGGGGGAAAATGGGAGACCTGGAATTTGGCCTTCATCCCGTGGAAAAAGTAATTTTTGATGCAGTCGGAGCAGGGTCTGAATGAGGGAAGTGAAGTGAGTCGCATTGCTTACTCGGAGCTCCAATCCTACGCTTGGATTGGAGTATCATTGTGTAACTGACTCGTCTAAAGCGAACAATGAAGTGACCGCGCGAGCGGTGAAAGCCGCATACCCGAGAAGGTCGGACGCCGTTTTATTCGATTCGGCTCCAATGTAAACTGGCAGGCGTTTCTCGTTCGGGCTTCTACTATAAGCCCGAACCCTGAAAATTGGTAAATAACAATCGATTAATAAATCGCAATAAAAGCTTGGCACTGGCAAGGTGTTCCCGCGTTTGGTGCCAGGCTTTTTATGGCAGATACGGATATAAGTTTGGAGTGCACCATGCGGCTATGGCCCTTCAGTATTGCGCCCACAAGCCCAGTGAACAATAACGATCTCAATGTGGAAAAACGGGGCACAGAAAAATGCCCCGGTTTCATTTTGATCAGCTGAAAATATTGTCAAC
>PWIY01000327.1 GCA_003560215.1 Bacteroidales bacterium
AAAATGCAGAAAACCATCATCTTTGTGACGCATGACCTGGATGAAGCCTTCCGGATCGGGGATCGCATCGCGATCATGAAAGATGGCCGCATTGAACAGATCGGTTCTGCCGAAGACATCATTTCCAAGCCGGCCAGTGATTATGTCAGGGCCTTTGTGGAAGACATGAACAGGGCAGCGGTACTTACCGCAGGTGCGATCATGCAGCCCACCGTAGAAAGGGCTTTTCCCGGAGACGGTCCGAGAACAATTCTAAGGAAAATCCGGAAAAACAACCTGACCGGGATATTGATAACAGATACAAAACGGCATCTGAAAGGATATATCCGTGCACAGGAGTTGGTGGATTATCTGAACAAGCACAAGGATGATGAAAAAGTCCCTCTTGACGAATCCCTGATTCGCCAGCCTTCCGTGGTAAGTCCCGATACGACCATGACCGAGGTAATGAATACCTATAACAACACTGAGTTTGGCCCCGTGGCTGTGGTGGATGAAGAGAACAGGCTGCAGGGGGTGATCGTGAAAGGCAATATCATTTCAGCCCTGTCTATGCAGGAGGATGAAATGATCGGTCAGCATGAAAAAGAAGATGATTAAAAATTCTGTAAAGAAAACAACCAATGTTTCCATTTCGTATACCTATCAGAGACTGGGTGTCTGCTGCGGTAGATTATCTGGTCAGTGAGTTCGGGCCGGTATTTGACGGATTCAGCGCCTTCATATTTTTTCTGGTGAACAGCTTGAAAGACGGGATGCTATTGATGCACCCCATTATTCTGATTCTGCTCATTGCTGCCCTCACCTGGAAACTTGCAGGGTGGCAGATGAGTATTTTCGCAATTGTTGGTCTTTTGATCACCGAAAACATCGGGTTGTGGGTTCCTTTTGTGGAAACCCTGGCCCTGGTACTGACGGCCGAGATACTGGTAATGGTCGTTGGCCTGCCCCTGGGAATCTATGCAGCCCGGAGCGACCGTTTTAATTCTATTATCCGACCCATACTTGACTTTATGCAAACCATGCCGGCTTTTGTTTACCTGATACCGGCGGTGATGTTTTTTGGTTTGGGACTGGTTCCCGGTGTTGTGGCCACTTTTGTATTTGCCTTGCCGCCTTTGATCAGGCTCACCAATCTTGGTATCAGGCAGGTGCCGCATGAATTGATTGAGGCAGCCGATGCTTTTGGTGCAACTGCCATGCAAAAACTGTTAAAGGTGCAGATACCCGTGGCCAAACCTACCATCATGGCTGGTGTAAACCAGTCTATCATGCTTGGCCTCTCTATGGTGGTCATTGCCGCCATGATTGGTGCAGGTGGTGTCGGTACAGATGTACTGCGTGGTATTCAACGACTGCAGGTAGGAGCCGGGTTTGAGGCCGGACTTGTTGTTGTAATCCTGGCCATTATCCTGGACAGGCTGACAGCCAGTTTCGGGAAAAGCAAACAGGCAGGTTAATCTCGCCGGAGCAAGATTGCCGGTTTCAATGAATAAAAAGAGATCCGTTGATTGATTATCGACGGATCTCTTTTTATTTGAAGGGTTCTTTAGCAGGAATTCTTTCCGTGTTGCTCAGGGAAAAAACTGTTGTTTTCTTTGGTGGTTAGCGTGTGTGGTGGTTAACGTGCTTGCTTTCTTGGATTTTTTGTGGTCCAGCCATTCAAAAAGGAGATCAGTCCGAATGCCAAAACAATGGTCGCGGCAGCCGCAATTGACCACCAGATCCCGAGTCCGGCCAGGATAAAAGGAGCCGTGGCTGTGATAAACCCTCCACCCAGAAAGGGTTCATAGAGCATTTGTTTGAAACCGAAAGCTTGTGCGGTATCGGTTTTATAGTGGGGGTCCACAAGGCGTAGCAGCAAGAGCCCCATGGCGGTTACGCCGCTTTGCATCCCGTATTCCGTAACTCCACGTTCCAGCCAATTGTAGGGGAACATGCGCGGGGCCAAAAAAACAAGGCAGAAGAAAAGCCAGGCAATACCGGCTGTCATCAGAATGGCAAAAGGCCAGAAGTTGGCAATAAAAAGGTCCAGGCGGATGGAGGCAATGGCGGCAACAACCAGAATATCCAGGGAAAGCCCCAGTATCCGTTCAAAAGTCAGTCGGTCATAATACTGACTCACCTTGATTTTGGCCGAGAATGCCTGTACAATCATGCCACCAACCATGGCCAGCGGAAACAACGGAAACCCGCTGAGCATCGGGTGCAACTGCCTTACCCCGGCCAGCATTACCCATCCGACCAGGATTGCCAGACCCACAATGGCGAAATGGAAAGCCAGGGGTTCAATGGACTCAGAAGCAACAGTGGCATTGGAAGCGGGGAACCTGTCCTTTTCAGGGATCAACCCTACTTTTTTAAACCGGGGAATTCCTTTTGTTTGATCGAGGTTTACACAATACCCTCTTCTGATGGCAATGTTTATGTAAAAAACACCGCCCACCACCGCAGCAATGATACCCACTGTGGCAGACATCTGCGCCAGGGCAGAGCCAGCCGGAAATCCAAGGTCTGTAAATACCGGCTGCATTCCTGCTGCCGTGCCGTGACCACCCGCAAACCCGATCTCAAGAATCGTGGCAAATATTGGGGGTACGCCAAAAAGCGGTGTCAGCAATAAGGCGGTCAGAAGCATGGCCACCAAATACTGACCACTTCCTACGATCATGCCAAAGCATAGCTGACTGCCGCCCTGTGTCCACATTGTCTTTACACCGGGGATGATAACGCCCAGGAAAAGCGAGGCAAAAACAATATTGATCAGCAGCCCGGGAATGTCTGACCATGTGGTATAAAGGAAGTCCGGGAGTACATCCAGTAGGTAAGGGCCAAATAACAGCGCCAGGAACCCTCCAATAATGGAGGCCGGAAGAAAGATCCGTTGCAAAAGCCCTACTTTGGCCCGGAGAACCTTACCGGCCAGCAAAAAGAGTAAAAGAATACAAAAACTGAAAAACACGCCCGTTAAACCTTCCATAATATTGTTTTTTGACGCAAAGAAAGTGATTTCTTTAAAACTATACCACCCAATAAAGAAATTTAGCTATATCAAAGGGTGGTTGAATCGCCTAAATGTCAGTATCCGACAGGGTCGAATTATACATACAAAGGTGATTAACAAATTATTAACAAGTTCATTTATAGGGGTTTGCTTAAACCATTCTATTTTTGAAATGTCAAAATGTCACATTGTTAATCTTAAAACCAAATTTGCATTATGTTAAAAGGCGAAGGCTTAAATGTGACAGTTGCACCGCTTCTGATGATCGGTTTATTGTTTTTTACCCCTTATGGTGTTTTCGGGGAAGGCACCGGTGAGAAGGACGCGGAGAGCCCTGAAGAACAATCTGCGGAGACGGCGCAAACGGATGGCGGTGGCAGCAATCCTTTTCTGGAAATAGAACTTGGGGGTGAAACCTATTACAAGTACAGCCCTGAATCCGGGGATGGAGTTGGTGGATTGGCCGCCATCATGGTGGATCTGGATGGCCAGCTGAGTGAGCGCTTAACCTTTTTCGGGGCATTTCATTTTGACTCTTCGATATGGCATGATTACCTGAATCGACCCGCCCGCATCCGGAAAGAAAATCCGGACTATGATATAGAACTCGAGGTAGAGGAATTTTTTATCACATGGAAACCGGAGTTTGCCAGTATGGAATTTACGGCCGGCCGTATGTTTTCTGTGGTCAGTTACGCCAACCAGCTGCATCTGGCCGATTTTCAGTTCAATATGAAACCACGTATTTTTACTGAATACTGGGGGGATGATCACGGATTGG
>PWIY01000291.1 GCA_003560215.1 Bacteroidales bacterium
AGCCTTGCGGGTTTTGTCGCCGGCAGTGTTCGTACAGGAACAGCTGCGTCTGGAGTTGGAGTTTCCATGAGTCCTGGATCTCAGTATTCTGCGCCCATTTACATTCTAAAACCAAGTCAGCCCCAAAGACAAAATCGCAGTGGGCCTTGAGTGGCAGCAATCTCATCGGGTGCCCGCAGTCCGGGCAATACATGGGCCCTGATGCAGCCTGAGATGTCCAAGAGCGGCACTCGGGACAGTACGGTATGTTTGCCTCAAGCTCTACTTGCCGATCCGGCTGGTAGGCTTGTAAGGCGCCCGCGACGATCTCCTCTGCCAGGTGACCGCGTTCAAAGCGTATAAGCGCCGCGAGATCCGGGGTTTTGGGCGTTGTTTTGGCCAATACGGCTTTGCGCAGGCAGTGTCCGAGGTCGGATGCGCCCACGTAGGTACTGCGGTCGCCCAGGGCTTGGGTGGTGTGGGTTTGCCGGGCATGTGCGAGGCCGGCGGTGATGTGATTGGCGGTAATATGCATGGTGTCGGGTCTCCTTTTTTTGAAATGTGAAGGCAATGTAAATGTTCCCATCATCTTCTTATAACAAAAAAAGAAGCTTATATTTACTGTCTTTTCGTAGCTTTAAAACTATAAAGGGCGTTTCCCCTTGTCTGATACAAGAAAAAACGCCCTTTTTGTGCGTACATAACCTCCTGATTATTTATTATAGATCAAAACCATGGTCAGCTTCCCCCCACCTTTTTATCTCACTTTCGACTGAATGGTTGTAGTGGGTTTGGTGGGTTTGGTGGGTTAAATTCCAATCGTCTTCAGAATAATTGTTCTCAATTTTTTTTTCAGAACGGTCTGGATTTGACCCACTTAACCCACTTAACCCACTTGACTTCGTCAGAACCAACGAGTAAGTGCTGATACCATTACGCATAGGGCTTTTAACGATTTTCATGTCATCGATAATACGGTTGGTGTTTTTGCTAAGCCATTTTCCCAACATACGGGTATTGAGCGTTTTTCCCTGCCCGGCAATATCCCACAATATTGCATAGCAGTTATCAATCTCCTCATAGCCATCACTACTCTGAAAACCAGCATCCATGGGAGCAGAAGCAGCAACTACCTCCCTGACAGTAAAAGGATTGTCCTGGAACTTTTTGTAAAAGTTGTAAAGAAAAGCACGCAGCTTCTTTGTCCCTGGATCTTCCTGAAAATTTGAGTTAATCGACTCATATGGATCACCGATGTCGACCGGAAAAAACTTATTTTTCGCAATCCAGCACACTGCTTGCCGGACAAGTCCATCCCACTGCTCAAAGCTGCCAAAGGAATCTTTCGTATTTCTTGGACGGCCCGCTTTAATGAAAGCCCTAAGTACAGTCAGCACATCAGCACGCATTTGCAAAACGTTATTCCGTGTTTCATAAACAGGATCAAACGGGAATTCAAGTTTGTCCGGACGCTCTGCCTGGGGATCAAGTTCACATGGCATAATTCTCCTGGCCAAATCACCGTCAACTGTTACGTTGTTCCCAGTGCCCATTATCATGGATCTGATCTTAAAATCGACCATCTCCGTTTTCCCAAGAATCCTGTCGGAATGTAATCCTGTAGTGAATATTTTCGCCAGATCAGGACTGCTCCAGGTACCGATCAGGTTATCAAAAATCAACACCTCAGGGCCTCTTCTCAACTCTGCCGTAGTAGCCTTTCGCTGCTCTTCCTGATAGTTCGGCCATGGCAGCAACGCATAGGGCTTGTTTGTCATCTCCCCTATAGACTCAGCCAGCTTGGACTTCCCGCTTCCGTATACAGGAGCTCTGAACAAGCAACCAGGAGCCTTCGTCAGAGAAGATCTAACAGGTATCGTGAGGATTACGGACAAAAACACTCCAATGTCAATCGGGTCTTTAAAAGGGAATAGCTGGAAAGGCGCCCAAATACGTTCCAATGCTTTTTTTACGTCATCATTTGTCGGATTTTCCGGTACTTTTTCCATTACCTCGTGGCATGTCCCACTCAGCAGAATCAGCTTGGTACCCGGATCATACCCCGGTTCCCCAAGGATGCTTCCATCTTCCCGCATTACAGGAAGATCAACGATTTTATCCAACTCAAAAAAAGGCCATTCTCCCACCGCCGCCAAAATCCGTTTCGGGATCTCCCCCGGACAATCCTTAGTAAGGTATTCGGTACCATCATTGGTAACTTTCTCCTTCTTAAAACAAACGCACGTGTCCAGCCTGTTACGTAACCACGGTTCGGTTACAGGGTATATCTGTCCATTTGAAACCCGGACAAGCTCTTTGTCTTTTTGGTACACAACCCCACTATCCTTCAGGATATTCATGCAGTCTTTAACAAGCGCCGGGTACCCTCCGGTTTTATACTTCAAGGTCTTCTTCTGAATCGTAAGCCAGAACCGTTGACCACCATGTGCGAAGGACCATATACTGGGCCTTTCTTCATCCTTCAAATACGCGGTGGCTATCCGGCTGTCATTGTTGTAATCCGGCTCCAAAGGGTCAGCGAACCTTTTTCCATGCCATCGTTCCGGATCCTTGAGCAACTCACCCACAGTAACCTGGCCGTGTCGTTCTGAATGCAGGATGAAATTTTCATGCAATATTTTCTGATTTGCGGTCTCTTGTAATTCTGCTCGCAACCTCGCCTTCTCATCGGAGCTAAACTTTTTACTACTCTTTTTCTCCCGCACCTCAATGCAAGTCTCAATCCATTTGCCTCGGATCTCGATTACCTGGTCCTTTACCTTCTCCTTTGCTGTTCCTCGCATCATTTCAAGGATCTTCTGTTCTTGGTCATCCAGATCAAGGACAGCATCCTTTGTGTCAAACGGCGGGGCATCATTGTTCTGTATTTCAGGTTCTGGCCTTTTCTGTCTCAGTGGCTGCACGCATAAGCAGCTTCCACTGAAATCCAAACGCTCTGGTTGATACACAGCCTCATCAATCAGGCATCGCTCAAGCAGCGAACCCGCCTTGCTGACATCGTAATATAGCGTTCCCTGTATTTTCAATCGGTCCGCGATGGCCTTTGCCGCACGAACAATATCCTGCCCATTTTTAACCAGTACATAAACACGCTTGCCCTTATCCCCTATCAAGCACTCGTCTCCATTATATATATAGGCTGAAGAAGAGTGCTTAAAAACCGCCGGAGCCTGTTCGAAGCCGGGAATAGCCTCTTTGAAGTGTTCCTTCAACTGATCCATGGATATGTTCTGCATATCGATGTCAAACATCATCCAGGCCGGGCCGGAAGGGAAGGCAAAATTCTCTCTGGTTCGTGTAAGCAAACCTTTTTGTTCCAAAGCCTTGCAAACCATCATTCCGCTATAATATTCCTTTTTAGGTAATCCATAGGTTGTCGCATGGAAATGCCTCAACGATTTAAAAAGATCAGTCAGACTTGCGGGATCGGGGACTTCTTTTACATCATAGTTCCCGGTGATAAGGTTGCCTCCATTGCTTTTTTCCAACTCCCCATTGTCATTCAGGGTAAATTTTTTGGACAAAGTAAATGGTTCAACACCTGTAATCACAACAGCTTTAGCCACATCCAAATTCACTGAGTTCTCTTCCCGCAAGATCTTATCGCCTCCGTCATTCTGATTCATTTCATCGTCATGCACAACATCATGGTTTTGTTCTGGCTGCTTCGAATCACCCATCGTTACACCTCCACCGACTTATCCAGGTTTCCGTTATCGGTGCAGGTGAAGACCT
>PWIY01000081.1 GCA_003560215.1 Bacteroidales bacterium
AAAGACATGCAGGACCTGGAGTTTACCATCCAGGAAGGCAGGCTCTGGATGTTGCAGACCCGCAACGGCAAGCGTACCGGACCGGCCATGGTGACGATTGCCATGGATATGCTGCGCGAAGGAATTATTAAGGAAGAGGAAGCCATGTTGCGCGTGGAGCCCGGTAAACTGGACGAATTGCTCCACCCTGTGTTTGACACTGAGGAGCTGGCCAAAGCCAATCTTTTGGCAAAAGGACTTCCCGCCTCACCAGGTGCAGCAACCGGACAGATTGTTTTCTTTGCCGATGATGCTGCCGAGTGGGCGGCAAAAGGGAAGCAAGTTATCCTGGTGCGCGTAGAAACATCTCCTGAGGACCTCAGTGGCATGGATGCTGCCCGGGGTATTTTGACAGCCCGCGGGGGTATGACATCCCACGCCGCAGTTGTTGCCCGGGGAATGGGCAAATGCTGCGTTTCAGGTGCAGGTGCCCTGAACGTGAATTACAGGAAAAAAACCATGACCATTGACGGAAAAGAGTTTAATGAGGGAGACTTTATCTCTCTGAACGGAACAACCGGCGAGGTTTTCGAAGGCAAGGTCAAAACAATGGATCCGGAGATGAGCGGAGATTTTGCCAAACTGATGGAACTGGCCGATAAGTACACCCGTATGCATGTCCGGACCAATGCCGATACCCCGAAAGACTCAAAAGTGGCGCGTGAATTCGGTGCCAGGGGAATTGGTCTTTGCCGGACAGAACACATGTTTTTCGAAGGGAAACGGATTTCCGCGATGCGCGAAATGATTTTGGCCAAAGATGAAACCGGGCGCCGTAAGGCATTGGAAAAACTTCTGCCAATTCAACGCGAAGACTTTGAGGGAATCTTTGAAGCCATGCATGACCTTCCGGTAACCGTGAGGCTGCTTGATCCTCCGTTGCATGAATTCCTTCCCCATGAGGAAGAAAACCAAAAAGAGATGGCCAAAGAAATGGGAATTTCCCCCGAAGAGGTGAAGGCCAACGTGGACGCCCTGCATGAAACGAACCCCATGCTCGGACACAGGGGTTGCCGCCTGGGTAATACCTACCCGGAAATTTCTGAAATGCAGACCAGGGCAATTATTGAAGCAGCGCTCAATCTGAAGAAAAAAGGTGTGAAGGCCATTCCGGAGATCATGATTCCGCTTACCGGAACTGACAAAGAAATGGAGCTTCAGGTAAAAATCGTTCGCGAAACTGCTGAAAAGGTGTTCGAAGAAAGGGGCGACAAGGTACACTACCTGGTGGGAACCATGATTGAGATTCCCCGTGCGACGCTGATTGCGGATAAAATTGCCCAAAGCGCGGAATTCTTCTCTTTCGGCACCAACGACCTTACCCAGATGACCTTTGGGTATTCCAGGGACGATGCAGGCCGTTTCCTTCCCATCTACCTTGAAAAAGGATTGCTTGAAAACGATCCTTTCCAGGTACTGGATCAGGAAGGTGTCGGACAGCTTGTTAAACTGGGTGTTGAACGTGGTCGTCAGGGACGTCCCGGTTTGAAGATCGGCATCTGCGGAGAGCATGGCGGAGAACCAAGTTCCGTCGAATTCTGCCACACAGTCGGCATGGATTATGTCAGCTGTTCACCTTTCCGGGTACCGATTGCAAGGCTGGCTGCTGCACAGGCTGTGGTGAAGGATAAAATGGTGAAAGAAGGCGGCTCCGCCTATTCAACCAACTAATCAACACTGCAGACCTTCTCTAATAAAAAGTCGCCTGTTTTTAAGCAGGCGACTTTTTTATATATACCTCCGGCCGGGTTTCCTGAATAAAAGCCTGTGCTTTATGCATTTCCCTGTACATCAGGGTATCATTCCTGATAAATGGAACTTCTTTCCTGAAGTCATTGTAGAGTTTTTTCAGGGCCGGAGCCGCTTTTTCAGTGTCACGGAACCCCAGTGCCTGGCAGGCTGTAAGCAGCTCAATTCCCAGCACTCTTTCCAGGTTTTGCAACACCGTAATGCATTTAACTGCAGCATTGGCCCCCATACTTACGTGGTCTTCCTGCCCCTGGGATGATTCAATTGAATCGACCGATGCCGGGGTACACAACTGTTTATTCTGGCTCACAATGGAGGCAGCGGCATATTGGGGAATCATAAACCCGGAGTTCAACCCCGGGTTGGCGACCAGGAAAGAAGGAAGACCCCGCGTGCCCGAGATCAGCCTGTAAACACGCCGCTCGGAAATATTGGCCAGCTCGGCAAGGGCGATACTCAGAAAATCCAGGCTCATCGCCAGGGGTTGCCCGTGAAAGTTGCCTGCTGAAATGATCAGGTCATCATCCGGAAAAAGGGTGGGGTTATCTGTCACTGCATTCATTTCGTTTAAAAACACCCCGGCCACATAACTGATGGCATCCTTGCTTGCACCATGTACCTGGGGGATGCAACGAAAAGAATAGGGATCCTGGACATAATTCCTTTTCTCTTTCATCAGGACACTTTCTTCCAGAATATTACGTATATTTTCCGCTGTTTCCAACTGCCCGGGGTGATGTCTTACCCTGTGAACCTGTTCAAAGAAAGGATCAGATCGGCCCATATAGGCTTCCAGTGACATGGCCCCGGTAAGATCTGACCAAAGAGACAGGTCAAATACCCTTGTAAGTGCCCATATCCCGTATGCTGCCATAAATTGTGTTCCATTCAGCAAGGCCAGTCCTTCCTTGGCAGCCAGCTTCAGCGGAACCCATCCCAGCCGGGCCATCAGCTCACCGGCATCAGTTCGCTCCCCTTTGTACCACACTTCCCCCAGTCCGAGCAAAGGCAATGACAAATGTGCCAGGGGTGCAAGATCCCCGGATGCACCTAGTGAGCCCTGAGAGTATATCACCGGATAAACCCCGTGGTTAAAAAAATCAACGAGGCGGTCAAGGGTTTCCATGCGTACTCCTGAATGTCCGTAAGCCAGTGACTGTATTTTCAGAAAAAGCATCAGCCTGACGATCTCTTCCGGTACCTCGTCACCGGTTCCGCAGGCATGCGACATAACCAGGTTGCGCTGTAAAGTACTGAGGTCAGTGCGTGAAATGCTGTGGTTGCACAAAGAACCAAAACCGGTGGTTACACCATATATCGGCTCACCGCCATGTTCAATCCGGTCGTCGAGGTATTCCCTGCACCGGGCCACACGCTGCCTTGCTTCATCAGAAAGCTGCAACCGGACATCCGGATCCAGCACTTTTCGTATAACGTCAAAACCTATGGGCTGAGAATCAATATGGTGCGTTTCCATTAAGCTCGTTTTTTGTTATTCGGTAACTGAAATGATCTGCTCAATTTCTTCCGGAGGCAACAGCTTCTGTTCCCCGCTGCGCATATCTTTCAGTGAATATACCCCTTTCTTCATCTCCTCCTCCCCTGCCATCAGTACAAAAGGAATGTTGTTTTTATCGGCATACTGCATCTGTTTTTTCATTTTGGCAGGATCGGGGTACATTTCACAACCAATACCCTTATCACGCATACGCTGAAGGAAGGGAAGGCAATAGTCCCTTTCTTTCCGGCCGAAGTTTACTGCCATCAGGCGGGTAAAAGTTCCCAATGTATCAGGAAAGATATTCAGTGTCTGCATGACATCGTAGATCCTGTCCGCGCCGAAAGAGATACCGATACCCGACACGTCCTTTAATCCAAAGATCCCGGTAAGGTCATCATAGCGCCCTCCTCCGCAGATACTGCCCATGGGAACATCCAATGCTT
>PWIY01000039.1 GCA_003560215.1 Bacteroidales bacterium
AGGAAGCCAGCGCTTTATCCAGATCATCACTGAACACAATCAGGGTTTTGTTGTCACGGCCCGGGCCCTGAGAGGCCGCTTTCCCTCCCGGTTCACCTTTCATCAGCCTTGCGGTGATCACCCCACCTTCCTGCTGAATATCCAGCACCTTGTTCCCGGTCATTTTCGCCCAGGACTTCACGTCAGAAGAAAAAGCCGGATCCGTGGCTTTTACCTCAATCACCTCACCGGGCTTCATGTCGGCGGCACTGTTTTTCAGTTTCAGGATGGGTCCCGGGCACTGCAGTCCGCAGGCATCAACCTGAAGCTGCGGAATATTTTTCAGTGCTTCGGGCTGCTCAACGGTACGCGCCTGGTAAATCTGGTCGTCAATACCCACCACATCACCTTCATAAATATCCTCGTTGCTTTGCTTTTGGGTGGCAAATTCATAGGTTTTGGTGCCTCCGCTCAGGTTTTCCACCTGCCTGAACCCCTGCTGCATCAGGATGCGTGCCGCCACATAGCCACGGTGACCGACCCCGCAAAATACGACAATGCGCCTGTCGCGGGGGATTTCATCCAGCCGGTCACGCAACTCATCGATCGGGATGTTCACGGCATTGCCAATGGTGCCCAGTCCGAATTCATCCGGCGTACGCACATCAACCAGGAATGCTTCATCCTGATCCAGTTGCGCCACATCCCGCCAGGAGCAGCTTTTTACCTTCCCTTTCACAATATTTTCTGCGGCAAAACCGGCGATATTCACCGGGTCTTTGGCAGAGGAGTAAGGAGGTGCATAGGCATGTTCAATCTCTGTAAGATCGAAAATTGATCCGCCATTTTTGATCACGTTTGAGATAAGGTCTATCCGCTTATCCACCCCTTCGTAACCCACAATTTGCCCACCGTAAAGCTTTCCTTTGTCCGGGTCAAAAACAATCTTGATGCTCATGGGGATGGCACCCGGGTAATAACCTGCGTGAGATCCGGAATGGGTAATGGTGGAGCAGTATTTGATGCCGGCATTTCGCAGGGTACGGCCGGAAACACCCGCGGAAGCCACAGTAAGATCAAAAACCTTGGCAATGGCGGTGTTGATTGAACCAGGGTATTCCCGTTGATTGCCATGAACGATATTGTCTGCGCAGATCCGGCCCTGTTTGTTGGCAGGCCCTGCCAGATAGGTAATTTGCGGGATGCCGGTAATGGGATTGGGGTATTCGATGGCATCACCCACTGCATAGATGTCGGCGTGGGAGGTCTGAAGGTACTCATTCACCTTAATCCCTCCGGTTTTCCCGATCTCCAGACCACCATCCCGGGCCAGCTGGCTGTCGGGCCGGACGCCGATTGAGAGGATCACCAGGTCACTTTCCAGTGTGCGACCGCTTTGAAGCTTCACCGACAGGCCGTCTTCATCCTGCGCAAAGGAAGCCACGCCGTCTTTCAGGAAAAACTCCACATTTTTTGTTTTCAGGTGCTGATGCACCAGCGAGGCCATGCTGTAATCCAGCGGGGTCATGACCTGTTCGGCCATTTCCACAATTGAGACAAATATCCCGAGCTGATGCAGGTTCTCGGCCATCTCCAGGCCGATAAAACCAGCACCTACAACCACGGCACGACGGATGTTGTGTTTGTCCACATAGGCTTTGATCCGGTCGGTGTCCGCCACATTCCGCAGGGTAAAAATCCCGCCGGAATCAATCCCGGGCAGATTGGGCCTGACCGGCTCGGCACCGGGCGACAGCACCAGTTTGTCGTAATCCTGGCTGTATTCCTCTCCATTGGCCAGGTTTTTTATGGTTGCGGTTTTGTCTTCAGGCTGAATGGCAATCACTTCCTGCCTGACCCGCACATCCACGTTAAATCTTGCACTGAAAGCTTCCGGGGTCTGCACAAACAAATTGTCGCGCTCAGCAATGGTTCCGCCAATATAATAAGGAAGGCCGCAGTTGGCATAACTGATATGCTCACCGCGCTCAACCATAATAATGTTGGCATTCTCATCATTCCGGCGCAACCTCGCGGCCGTGGTAGCTCCTCCGGCTACTCCTCCGATAATTAAAATATTCATTGGTCTGATAAAATAATGGTATGTATGGAATTATTTATTTTTTGACATAATCATTCACCAGGGGAGTCACCGCATTAAGCTTCTTTTCCCCCTCGGAACTGAGGGAAAAAATCATCTTTCGCTTGTCAACCAGACTGATTTCCCTTTTCAAAAGACCTTTTGATTCAAGTTTACTCAATAACCGGGAAGCCTGGGTAGCAGTCAGACCGGTTTCGGAAGCAATGTCTCCCTGGCACTTGCATCTTTCAGACACACAACAAAGCAACACGGCTTCTTCAAGGCCAATGCCCTGGTCTTTCAGCATGTCGGAGTCAAGTGACTGCAGTCCTCGTAATAAGTTGTTGACTACACGGAATGACCCGGATCCTTCCTTTGTTTGCGGGTTTTTTATTTTCATTTTGCAAATTTTTCAGTTTGCAAATTTATAACAAAAAAACACAACACAAACCAATGCCTCAAAAAAATTCAGAAAGTCAGCTTCCCTGAGCAGGGAAGTCACCACCTCCCGGGCGTAACCGGGAATAACCCGCAATGCTCGTGCATGTAGCGGAAAAAGTAAAACAGGCGGTATTCCAGCTCCATGCCGTAATCGGCATCCTTGTCGTAATCAAGGTAGGTTTCCGGCATACATTCCCGGCGGACAGGGATATGGCCCGGGTTATTCCACTGATGGACGAGTTCTTCATTCCATCTTTTCAGGTAAGACTCTTCGTAAAAACTTTTAGGCCGGCGAACCCTCTGAAACCAGTCTTCAAAGGCCGGATCGAAGATAACGAGCTCATATTCAAGGGTGTCATTTTTTTCTTCAACGGCCTCCTCCAGATTCAACGTGTCGGGTTCGGCAGAGAGGTTTTCTGCAAACCCCCTGTGGCTGCACAAAATCAAAACCATTGTGATCAGCGTTGCCAAATATAAACCTGGGGTTTTCATAACCGATTCAGTTTTGAACGATCATCCTCCGTATTGAATGATCACCATTTTTTTACCTCAGCCCATGGCCACCCACTCCGGTCATTACAACCGGACAATCCTGCACATAACTTCCCATAAATATAACAATTATCTGGCTGATTACCAAATAATCAGAGTTCCCTGCGAACCACTCCTCCTTTGGGGCTGTCAACGGTCACCGACATCCTGCGGCCCCCGTCAATAATCCACTTTACGGTCACACTGTCCATCCCGGGAATGTTTTTGATTTCAAGTTTCTCAGGATTGACTTTTTGTTCCTCCACCACATTGAGGTCGCGGTTATGCACCAGCATGCCCGATACCACGTCTGCCCCTTCAAGACTGATATAGTTGGGCCGGTTGATGTTGTATTGCAGATCAATGCCGGCATGGGTGGGTGTCATGCGTGTATTGGTCACCACGGCAACCACCTCGCGCAACCCCCTGCCAAGATCTTTCACGGTGAGTTCGGTCACCTCAAGCTGGGGGGTGTGATAGGCATGATACAGGGTAAAAGCCATGTTGCGGTGTGCATCCTGCTCCAACATGAAACCTGGGTGTACCCTTCCGAAGTTCTTCTTGAATCCCCCGATCTCAATCTCACCGAATTGCGGATGGTCAAATGGTTCCCAGTCAACAAACGCATCTTCAAAAAGCAGATGGCGGTCAAACACATAGGAAGCCTTTTGTCCCTCATCCCGGGTCTGATATTCCTCATAAAAGTACTTGTAGCTGGTAAACAGCTCATTGGTGTAGGTAAAAATTCCCCGTCCGAAATGGAACCAGTCAATTTGCCCGCCATACACCGTATACAGATCCTCAAACAGTGTCCAGTAGCGATACCCCGGCAGCATTCGGTCACCCAGCTCCCCGATGGCGTCATATACCCGAATGTCTTCGCGGGTATACAGGGAAGCATCTTCTGCAGTTCCTGGTCCGCGAAGGATCATTCCGCCGGTATTGTGATAGGTCTGCGCACCGGCAATATTGGGATGAGCCATCACAAAATCCTTCACCGCCCGGTTCTCAGGCAGGGCAAAGGGGTAATGGTAAGCACCGCGCTGAATATGGTCTGGTTGCCAGTTCCACCCCCAGTCGCGGTTGGGGTCGTAGCGCCCCACACCGTCTTCGTTCACCCTGCCGTCTCCGTCGCGGTCTATTCCTTCAAAGCCCAGCAGGTCAAAATCACCAAACTGATCGGGCGGAGCAGGAATCATCCGGCGCGGATCCTCCGGGCATTCAATGTAGCGGCCGTAAGGGTTTCGCCGCCGCATCTGGGTGATGTGCCCGTCGTTATTCAGGTCATCAAAGCCGTCTTCGGCCTTTTCTCCATCTCCGTCATCATCCAGTGGGATGGTCCCGCTTCGTGGCGTGTTCACGGTGTTCGGCTCCATCATGTAATGCTCCCGGCCATCCGGATTGATGGTGGGGGCAATGTAAAAGACCTTCTCATCCATCAGCTGGGTGATGAAGTCATTGTCTCCATAATTCTCCAGCAGATACCAGGCTGTATAGAGGGCAATTTCACTACCCTGAATCTCATTGCCGTGAATGTTCCCGTCAATCCAGAATCCGGGTTTTTCCCGGTGTGGTTTATTCTGGTGATTGGTGACGGTAAGCAGCCAGATTTCCCTTCCTTCATAACTCTGACCAATGGATTCAAGGGTGGCCAGATCCGGATAGGCATCCACCAGCCTGCGCGAAATATCTTCCAGGCCGGCATTCGTATAGTAGCGGTTCCAGCTGATCTCCACCTTCGGGTTCACCGGAGTACCTGCAGCCTTGAAAAAGTTTTCCATCGACTGGGCAAGGGCATCATGGCCGGCAAAAAGCCAGACCAGACCGGCAAAAAGCAAGGTTATATATTTTTTGTAATTCATAATGTTTTGATTTCAGATTTTTACAGTGTGATCTCAATCTCCCTGAAGCCTGCGCATTCAGAGCCGGCCCGTAAAACCAGGGTGCCTCCTCCCTGTACAACCCAGCTTCGCTCCAGCGAACTGTGCCCTTCCAGAGACTGTATGATGTCAATGGTTCTGCCACTCATCATTTTTTGCCCGTCGGCCAGTTCAACCCTTACCACGGGTTTCTGCACCCATCGTACCCGCTGGCCCAACTGGGAGGTGGCCGGGAAACTGCCCAGGTTGGCAATATCCGCCGTGATCCTGTAAAGGTTCCTGCCCAGCTCTTCCTTCTGAAGGTTCAGCACATCAATCTGAGGGCGAAGACGCGCCACCTCATTAATAAAATGATAATGCCCTTCGAGCAAAGAGTCCACCATATGGTATGGCGGGGTTGTCATGGCAAACGGCACAATACCTCCGACTTCAACTTTTCTACCGGGGAAATCCGGGTGATCAACCGGCTCCCATGGCACAAACACATCCTGCATCCCCTTGCCTTCAGCCCAACGAAGAAAGTTCAGCTCTTTGCTTCCAAAAGAAGGATCTTCTTCTCCTGCATCAGGAATCCACCACCCCGGCGTACTGAAACTGAACCGGCCGTAATGGAAATAAGCCCACTGGAAAAAATCACCGGGCGATCCCGCTACCTGTTCAGCATCAGACACATCCAGATGAGAGCGGTAAATATGGCTCACCATTTGGTTGATCTTCACATCCTCTTCCAGCCAGCCACTGATGATGCGTCCGGAGGTTTTCCGGGGGTCATAAGACAGGGGATGGGAAAGGTTGTCAGCCTCACCCAGGCTGATAACGGCAAACACATTTTTTGCTTCAAACAAAAAATCAGCAATCGCGCGGGTTTCTTTTTCCGACACTGCATGTTCCCCGGCACCTCGCGAAAAGGCAGGATAATCATAGGTAAAATTCCTGTTGAAAAAAACCCCTTCTTCTCCATCTTCATTCCATTGACCGTCCTGATCCTCATCAATCCCCTCGCTGAGCAACCGGTAGCCCCCGCGCTCTCCTTTTTCAACACGCGCTTTTACCATCACACGCGAATCGTCCGGGTGCTTCATCCACTTCCCTGTGGGATCCTCCACCCGCATCATGGTGATCATCCCGTCTCCGTTCAGGTCATTGTAGGGATCCTCGCCCACTCTGCCGTCGCGGTCCAGGTCAGAGGGATTGGCATTTCCGAACCGCTCATACTTCAGGGGGGCAAAATACTGGGCCCTGGCGTCGGGGCTCATGTCGGGGAAAATGTAAAAAGTTACCGAATCAAGGAGTTGCCTTACCTCATCCCGACCTGATTCATCCAGCAGGCGTTCTGCAAAAGAGATGGCAAGTTCGGATCCAAGGAGGCGGTCGCCCGACACACCTCCCACCACAGCCACGGCCGGTCTTTGGGTGAGTTCGCCCGAACCGACCGACAGCAGCCAGATCTCTTTACCCCCCACCGTGGTGGTGAGTGATTCAAGGGAGGCCAGGGCGGGATTGGCTCCGGCAAGGGCCTCCAGGCGTTCCGTCAGCTGCCGGTGGTCACTGTAGTCATTGCTCGCCGGCAGCTGCAATGGCAGCCAAAGAAAGGCACAAAGCAAGACCATACAAGTAGTCTGTTTCTTCATAATAAGAAATGGGATTAAACACATGAAAAGAAAAATTTTATAAAACCTGCCTAATTCAGCGGGTTGGCAACCATGGTGGCAGTAACCTTAACAACCGCCGTAAAATCGACGGGGCCTTCATCAGCAGAAGCGTTCAGGTGCAACCGAAAACGATGCGGCGGACTTTTGGCCAGTTCCTCCAGGGCCTCCTGTCCGCTTCTCTCAGTCTGAAGCACCACGGGGCTGTCCAGCAACGACTGAAGGTGCAGATTCTCCATTTCCGCAATGATACTGTAGCCAGAGCCGGAACCGCCGGCTTCAGAAACGGCAATTAAGGCATTTTCAAGATGCTGGGTATCGCTCCCGTTAAAACTTTTCAGCCATATTTCAAGTTGTTCCACCCTCACCTCCTTGATCTTGCTTCCATATTCGCCGATGATGTCAGCACTCGCAGACAGGTCGATCACATCCGCGCTTTCGAACGAGGTCTGATCGGAATTAACGCTAAATTCGTGCTCAAATGTGAAAGTTTCCTCCACGTCAAACAGGTCCTCGCAGGCAGGCAGACACACCATTGCCAGGCAGGCAAAGCTTATAAGCAGTAATTGTTTCTTCATGGCTGGTAATATTGGTTAATGAATGTGGTTCCGTGAATTTTGCGTTTGGCAGGCAAGTTAGAAAAAAATGCTTTGCCCCCCACCAAAGCCATGGATTTTTACCCGAAATTTATACACATCTGAAAGATCCGGTTATCCTGATCAGAAATATTTCCGGGAGCTGCCTTTCGGGGCAGGCCCTTGAAACTGCACATATTTTTGTATATTGTGATATCAAACAAATAAAACAGCGCATTATGATAAAAGGAAAAGTACTTTTGGGATTACTGGCCGGCTTTACCGCCGGAACGATGCTTGGGGCAATGTTTGCCTCAAAGGGCAGCAAGGACGAAAATCCGGGGAAAAAGAAAAAACCCGAATCTTCAAAAAAAAATGACGAAGATCTCACCGTCTACTACTAACTTTGCGGTTCTCTGAACCAAATTGTTATCCCCATGTCAAAATCACCACTGATTTTTTTCCTTGCGGTTATTGTCATTGCAATCACCGGGTGCCGGCCTGCAGTCACTGACGATGAAAAACCCGTTGTTTCTGTCAGCATTGAGCCATTGAAGTTTTTTGTGGATGAGCTTAGCGGAGAAATGCTGGAGGTCAATGTAATGGTCCCCTCCGGGGCCAGCCATGCGACCTATTCTCCCACCACAGGACAATTGCAGAAGTTGTCTGATTCAGACATTTACTTCCGCATCGGGCATCTGGGGTATGAGGAAGCCTTTCTGCACAGGCTGGCTGAATTAAGCCCGGACATGCAGGTTTATAACCTTTCGGACGAAGTGGAACTGATTCGCGGAGAACCTTTGGATCACGGTGACCACGTACATGAAGGCGGGATAGATCCCCACATCTGGATGTCTCCCGGGGTGATCCGCCATCTTCTCCCCGTGATGCGTGATGCCATCCTGGATGAATACCCGGAACTCGGAGAAACCGTGAGGGCAAATTACCAGGATCTCTATTCCCGGGTCAGCGACCTTCATAACCGGTGGCAGGCCCTTTCCGGACAACTCAGTCATGACACATTCATGATCTTTCATCCGGCCCTCACCTATCTTGCGCGAGATTACGGGTTTACACAGGTTCCGGTTGAAAGGGACGGCAAAGAACCATCCCCGGCCACCCTGCGCCGGATTATCGACAAGGCCAGAACCAGGGATATCCCGGTGATCTTTATCCAGCAGGAGTTTGATGTCCGCAGTGCGCAATTGATCAGTGAAGAGTCAGGTGCGGAACTTGTACAGATCAACCCCCTTGCTTATAGCTGGCATGAAGAAATGGAGCACCTGCTGGAGATTTTCAAAAATTACCTGCAGTGAAAAAGCCCCTGATAGTCCTCGACAATATCCGTACGGGGTACAACTCGGATCCTGTACTCAGGGAGGTCAGCCTGGAGATCTACCCCCTTGACTTCATAGGCATTATCGGGCCAAACGGGGGTGGAAAAACTACCCTGATCAAAGCCATTTTGGGGCTGCTCCCCTTATTTTCCGGTCAGATTCTCTTCCCCGGCGGCAAGCCCAAAACCGGTTACCTGCCCCAGTCTTCCCAGATCGACAGGAGTTTTCCCATAACGGTTAAAGAGGTCATCAGTTCCGGACTTGGAACCAGCGGGAATCTTTTCCCATTTCTCCCATCAGGTAAAAAAGAAAAGGTTAAAAAAATGATGGATGAAACCGGGCTCAGCAGCTTGTCTTCCACAGCCATCGGAGAGCTCAGTGGCGGACAGCTTCAAAAAACCTTTTTATGCAGGGCATTGATCGACGAACCCGACCTGCTTATACTGGATGAGCCCAACACCCATGTGGACAAGCACTTTGAGCAGGAGATGCACGAATGGCTGAAGGAACTGAATCAAAAAATGACCATTTTGCTGGTGTCGCACGACATCGGGACCATTTCACCAATGGTTAAAACAATTGCCTGCGTCAACCGGACGCTGCATTATCACCCTTCCAACCAACTGTCGGAAGAAGTTCTCAAGGTTTATAATTGTCCTGTAGACGTCATTGCCCACGGCCCTGTTCCGCACCGGGTTCTTAAATCACATGACAATGAGTGAACTGCTGTCCATTCTGGATTATCAGTTTTTCCGACATGCAATGGCAGCAGCCATTCTAACTTCGCTGCTGGCAGCCATGGTAGGAACTTATATCGTATCAAGGAAAATTGTCTTTATCGGGGGAGGCATCACACACGCTTCTTTCGGGGGCATCGGCATGGCATATTACATGGGCCTGAACCCTTTTTTGGGCGCAGCAGTATTTGGCACAATGACCGCCCTGGGGATTGAATGGATTTCGGGCAGGGGAAACATCCGGGAAGACAGTGCGATTGCAATTCTGTGGTCACTGGGAATGGCCCTGGGTATCATCTTTGTATTCATGACCCCGGGTTATGCACCCAACCTGATGAGTTTCCTGTTCGGAAGCATTTTATCTGTGGGCAAAACGGATCTTTACATCCTGGCGGGGTTTTCATTGTTCACCTTCCTGCTTTTTTCCGTTTTTTTCCGGCCCATCCTTTATACAGCTTTTGATCCTGAATTTGCCAAAACCAAAGGCATCCCGGTGAGCACCTACAGGTATATGATGTCTGTGATCATGGCCCTGGCCATTGTACTCAGCATCCGCACTGTGGGGATTATTCTTGTTCTCAGCATTTTTACCATTCCCCAGATAACGGCCATGCTATTTACCCGGGATTTTGCACGCATCATTCCCCTGGCAGCCCTTTGGGGGGTCACCGGTTCTGTGGCAGGGCTGTTTGCCGCATATTATTTGAATATCCCGTCAGGAGCTGCCATCATTTTTTTCCTGACCATCCAGCTGATGTTGATCAAACTTGTTATTTTCGTGCACAGGGAGTTACAGAGACGTTCGGGTTGAACCATTCAGCGTTTTTGCTGTTTAGCTGACAGCAGCATTTTTTAAACACAAAAAACTTCAGAATATGCGCGCCTTTCTTGCTTCAATACTCCTGATGGTTTCCGGCCTGGTTTACGGCCAGCGTCCCACCAGCATTCCTGATCCTTCGGAGCCCTTCAATGTGTTTGAGTCGGCGGAAAGCATTATTTTTTACATCGTTCTGCCAATTATCATTGTTGTTCTTTACATCATCTGGAGAAGAAGGATCAGCAAAGAAAAAAAGAAGGAAAATGAAACACATCAGCAATAACAATCACCCCAAACCCATCAATATGCAACATATCGTAACAGTAGAGCTCATTGAGAAATTAAACCACGATACCCTGCGCATCGTGACGGAGAAACCAAAAAAGTATGACTTTACCCCTGGTCAGGCCACAGAAATGGCCATTAACAAACCGGGATGGGAAAAGGAAAAAAGACCGTTCACGTTTACTTCTCTCCCCGAAGACCCCATGCTGGAGTTCATCATCAAGACCTATCCGTCTCATGATGGCACCACTGATAAATTGCTGGAACTGAAAGGAGGCGATGAAGTCATCCTCCATTATATTTTCGGCAGCATTTTCTACCGGGGGCCGGGACTTTTTATCGCCGGAGGGTCAGGCATTACACCCTTTATCGCCATGTTCAGGAAGCTTAATAAAAACCGCAGCGACCAGGGTAAAAACAAGCTGGTGTTCGCCAACAAAACCAGCAAAGACATTATTCTCAAAGATGAGCTCGAAGTTTTGCTTCAAAACCGGGTAACCCATATCTTTTCTGAAGAAGAATCACCGGATCACCCACATGGGCTGATCACCAAAGATTTTCTGAAGAAGCAGATGGATGGAAATGAGGAGTTTTTCTATGTCTGCGGACCACCTCCAATGATGGAGGCCGTTGTTAAACACCTCAAAGACCTGGGCGTTCCTGAAAAGAAAATCGTGCAGGAGGGATGGTAACGAAGTGCGCAGAACGGCAACTTCATTTTTCAGAAAACAGCAACTGATTGTTTTATGGATCCCCTTGTTGCTCCAAAAGACCTTTTAGCTTTCATCAATCAACCGTCGGGGGTCATTGTTGATGCCCGCGCGGGAGAAGACGTCAGGGAACGCTACCGGCAAAGCCATCTGGAAGGGGCGCTGCATGTTCACCTCGAGGAAGAGTTGTCAGACATTCAGGAAGACCTCCGCATGGGAGGCCGCCACCCCCTGCCTTCACCGGAGCGATTTGGCAAATTGCTGGGCAACCTTGGGATTGACCCTGCCACCCATGTGATTGTTTATGATGACCAGTCGGGAGCCAATGCCGCGGCCCGGTTTTGGTGGATGCTGAAGGCTGCCGGCCATGAAAAGGTGCAGGTTGTGGATGGTGGATTTCAGGCAGCCCTCGATGCCGGCTTCCCGGAGAACAATGAACCACGAACCCCGCTGTCCAAACCTCCATACCCGGCAACAACCTGGAAACTGCCCGCTGTCAGCATGGAAGAGGTCACCGGTTATGTCAGGGATCCGCAATTTGTGGTGATTGATGTCAGAAGCGAAAACCGGTATAAGGGGATTGAGGAACCCATCGACACCATTGCCGGCCACATTCCCGGTGCAATCAATATGCCCTACGCTTACAATTTGAATCCGGAGGGGTTTTTCCTGCCGCCGGAAAAACTTCGCAGGATGTATCAGCCGGTTGTTGACCACCGGCCTGCATCCAACATCATTGTCCACTGCGGCTCCGGGGTCACCGCCTGTCATACCCTTCTGGCATTTGCCCATGCCGGGATGGAGATCCCCGCCATTTATACCGGCTCATGGAGTGAATGGTCCCGGAACGGGAAACCCATTGCCAGACCGGCCAAATAATCAAACTTTACTCGGTGCGCAGACTGTCGATGGGGTTTGCGCGGGCAGCGCCAAGGGCCTGTTGCAGCATGGCCAGACTACCGGTAATCCCGGCAAATAATACAGCAAGGGCAAAAACCCACCACAACTCAACCAGGTCAATACGGAATGCAAAATTCTGCAACCACCGGCTTACCACCCACCATGAAGCAGGAATAGCCACGAGGGCGCCCAATATCAGCCACCTCGAAAGTTCAGCCATCAGGCCTGCCACAATTCCGGAAACAGGTGCACCAAAAGTCTTCCGGATGCCGATCTCCTTCACTTTCCGGGCCACTGTAAAAGAAGTAAGGGCATAAAGCCCCATGAAGGAAATGACAATGGCCAGGATGGCTGCAACGGTAATCAGTCTGCCAATGCGCTCTTCCTGGTTGTACATTTCTGCAAACAACCCATCCACAAAAAAGTAATCAAGCACATAATTGGGGTCAGCTGTTTCCAGCACTTGCTGAACATGTTCCATGACGCCGGTCAGCTGCGCTGAGCTGAACCGGATGCTGATCTGGCTGAACCCGGATGAATACATGGATAAAACCAGCGGATCAACCCCATGATGCATCGAACGGAAATTATAATCCGCGATCACCCCGATGACCCTTCCCTGCCGCTGCAGTACATTGATCTCTGCACCGACCGGGTCATCAAGCCCAAGCTCCCTGGCAGCCTTTTGGTTGATCAAAAAGGCAGCCGTATCGGTCCGCATTTCAGGGTTAAAATCACGCCCCTGGACAATCTGCATCCCGAAAGTCTCCAGGTAGTCGTGCTGGATACGGTTTTCATGTATCATGATGGCAGCAGAAGGATCCTGCCCTTGTCGGTAGGCAGTCTGAACCGAACGGCTCTGGCCGGGAACGCTCCCGGATGCGGTCACCTGCAAAACACCCGGATGCCGGAGCAATTCAGCCTTTATTCCGTTGTAACTGTTGTGCAGTGTCCGGGTCAGGCTTCGGACTGTCAGCACATGGTCACGGTCAAAGCCCAGGTCACGGTATTTCATGTGGCTGACCTGCTGCTGTACCAAAATCAGGCATGCCACCAGGAATATGGAGATGGCAAACTGGATCCCCACAAGGAGCTTTCTAAGGGAGTGGGGTTTTCCCCTGCCACGATATTCTCCTTTCAGCACCGCTGCCGGCTGATAACGGGAAAGGTAAAAAGCCGGATACATCCCCGCAATGATGCCGACAACAATGACAAAGGCAACAATTCCCGACAGCACCAGGGGTTCTTTCCAGTATAACAGTTGAAACTGGTCTCCGAGCATCTGTGAAAAGGGTTCCAGTAGCAGCTCATTGAGGACAAGGGCAAATACAAAAGCAAGTAGCGACACAATCACTGCCTCACCCACAAACTGCCTGATCAGATCCGGCCTGCCGGCACCAATGACCTTTCTTAAGCCGATTTCACGGGCACGTTTTTCGGACCGGGCCGTCATCAGGTTGACAAAATTGAACACGGCGATCAGCAACACGAAAAAAGTCAAAAAAGAAAAAACATATACATTCCGCATGTCACCGGTTTCGCCCCCTGCAGCAATGGTAAACCGGGAATGCAGATAAACCTCCCGCAGGGGTTGCAGGCCATGCGACAGATTGAGTCCCAGTGGACCAAAAATTTCATGTACGTATTCATCTGCCAGCTCCAGCACCTTGGGGGTAAATTCCTCCGGATCGCTGTCAGGCCTGAACCGGAGATAAGTGGGAATAGACAATCCCTGCTCCTGAACAAGGTTATAATTCGGTCTGATCTGTGAAGAAATGGAAGCGACAATGTCGTAACGCAAATGAGAGTTAAGCGGCATATCTTCCATCACCCCGGTAATCCTGTAATCCTGCCCTGAAATTGCCATGGTCCGGTCAATCACATCTGTGGTGCCAAAAAACCTCTCCGCCGCGGAAGCGGATAAAACAACAGCGAACGGGTCATCCAGCGCTGAGTCCGGTGCTCCGGAAATCAGGGGAAAGGTAAACATCCTGTAGAAGTCAGGATCTGCCCATACCACTGTTTCAGTACCAAACCGAACTTCTTCAATGTGTATTTCCTGACCATACCGGGAAAAAATGCGGGTCACATATTCCAGCTCAGGAACCTGCTCTTCCACAATTTCCGCCACATTTCCGGCAGTCAGCGGAGCAGAAAGGTATTGGCCATCTGCCATGGATCCGTCAATGGTCAAACGGTAAATGTCTTCACTCCGGTCATGAAACCGGTCGTAACTGAGCTGATGGGCCACAAAAATCAGGAGCATCAGAGACACGGAAAAGCCAAGCCCCAGCCCGACAATATTGATGGTTGTATATGCTTTGTTCCTGAGCAGG
>PWIY01000205.1 GCA_003560215.1 Bacteroidales bacterium
AGGGGAATGACAGCCGTGTGCCGGATCACCTCATCCTGAAAAATGGCCATATCAGTGGTCCCGCCGCCGATATCAACCAGAACAACCCCGGCTTCTTTTTCCTGCACATTCAGAACGGCTTCTGCGGAAGCAAGAGGTTCCAGAATGATGTCAGAGATGTTCAGCCCCGATTTGGCCACACACTTCTGGATGTTTTTTGCGGCAGCCACCTTACCGGTAATGATATGGAAATTGGCCTCCAGGCAATTCCCGGACATCCCGATGGGTTCCCGGATTCCCTGCTGCCCGTCAATGATATACTCCTGCGGAATTACATGGATAATCTCTTCTCCTGGTGGCAGCGCAAGCTTATACATGTTTTCGATGAGGTTGTCGATGTCTTCTTTGGCGATCTCTTCCTCAATGTCGTTGCGCATGATGTTGCCCCTGTGCTGAAGACTCCTGATATGTTGACCGGCAATCCCCACATTGGCCAGCTGGATTTCCACCCCGGATGCCTGGCTTGCCTCCGAAACGGCTTTTTCGATCGAGTTTACGGTGTGCTGAATATTTTCCACCACGCCACGGTTTACCCCAAGGGAGTCGGCACGGCCCATACCCAGGATTTCCACTTTCCCATACTCATTTTTCCGGCCCACAATACATGCGATTTTGGTGGAACCGATGTCAAGACCTACAATGATTTCCTGGTTTTCCATAGTTTTTTATTTTGAGCAAATGATCTGATCATTAAATTCAACATTTACTTTGTTATAGTAATGCCACCCGATTTGCGGCAATGTATTCAGATAGAATTTTCTGAGGTTGCTGAACTTGTTTTCAATCTGCTCAGCATACCCGAATTCTATTATATGCGCACCGTTTTTGGGTGTCAATTCAAATTTTCCGTTCGCTCTTACATATATATGATCAATAAATGCTTTCCAGAAGTCATCCTGATCAATATATTTTGCAAGCTTGTAGAGTTGTTGCAGTGATTTTTCCGTCTCTCCATCCGGGTCTGTGATGTTTTTTCCGGGCGAGTATTCTGCCTGAATTCTTCCGGTTGCAATCATGACCCTGGCTGTGTAGTTTTCTGACAGTGGAAACATGTAACCGTTCCGGTCGATGTAATAACTCTGGTTCCGGCTGTTAATTATCCGCAACAAGGGGTTTCTCAGGGTAATGTCAATTCTCAGTTCGTTGTTGATGGTGCGGTAAATGTTTGCCCGCTCTACATGGGGAATCCCCTGTACAATCTGGTTTGTTTCCTGAAGCAGCTCAGGGGTCATGATTTTTCCCTCCACTGTGTCGAGCCGCTCAGTAATGATTGTTCTGACATCAGCAGGGTAGAGGAAATGGTTCCCGTTATGACTGCGTACATTGATGACCAGCTTTTCGCAGGGTTTCTGCAGGTTGCTGTTGGCGGCAAACCCCAGCATGAAAAACAATCCGGCAGGAAACAGGATTAAAAGCACGATATGTATGATTTTCTTTTTCATGACAATGCCTTGTTTTTCAGCAATTGTGTGATCGGTCCTGCAAAACGGTCAATGTCGCCGGCACCCATGGTAAGGAGCACCTCGGTTTCCCTTTTTTCCAGCAGATCAAGTAGTTTTTCACGGGGGCAATACATTGCCTGGTGCAGCTTTACCCTGCTGAGGATCAATTGTGAACTGACCCCCTCAATGGGCGCTTCCCGGGCGGGATAAATGTCCATCAGTATCAGTTCGTCAAGTGCCGACAGGCTTTCCGCGAACTCATCTGCCAGTTCCTTTGTACGGGAAAACAAATGGGGTTGAAAGACCCCCGTTAGTTTTCTGCCGGGCCACATCGCCCTGGCTGAGGCGATGCAGGCTCTGATCTCTTCGGGATGATGCGCATAATCATCCACATATACGTTCTGCTCTGTTTGCAGACAGATTTCAAAACGTCGCCTGACGCCATTGAAGCTATTCAGCCCCTCTCTGATTTTTTCTGTGCTTACTCCCGCCTGATGGGCCAGGGCGGCTGCACCAAGGGCATTTTCAAGGTTATGCATGCCCGGATGCCCCGGTTTGAGTCCTTCAATGGAAACTGCGCCACCAATGGTTGCTTTGTAGCGTCCCTCGCAAAGCTCCACGTCCTTCAACAGGTAGTCGGCCATACCGGCAGGATGATAGCTGTAATGGGTTCCGGTAAAACCGATCTTTTCCGCAATTCCTTTTTTGCTTACCAGGGCTCCGCGGGGATCAATTTTGTTGGCAAAACTGGCGAAATTTTCTGTCAGGGCTTCCCTGCTCCCGTATATGTCGAGGTGGTCGGTGTCGATGCTGCTGATCAGTGCCAGGTAAGGGGAAAGCCGCAGGAAAGAACGGTCAAATTCATCGGCTTCTGCCACCATCCAACGGGGATCCGGATCGCCAATGTAGTTTGAATTGTAATTTGTGCTGATGCCCCCAAGAAAGGAGACGCAGGGAATACCGGCTACCTTGAGAATGTGTGTCAGCATGGCGCTGATGGTTGTTTTGCCATGGGTGCCTGCCACTGCAATGGTGGGAATGCCGGAGGATATGGTTCCCAGTACCTCCGCCCGTTTTTGCATGGGGACCTGATGATTTCTGAAATGCCGGAATAATTGGTTTGACGATGGGATGGCAGGAGTGTAAACCACCAGTTCGGGCATTATTTCCAGGCTGGCCGGATCATCGTCATGAATCACGCGGATCCCCTCTTCCTGCAGCTCACTTGTCAGCCGTGAGGGGGTTTTGTCATAACCACTTACACTTACACCCCGCGTATAAAAATAGCGGGCAAGTGCACTCATGCCAATCCCCCCGATGCCGAGAAAATATATATGTGTTATGTGGTTGATGTCGGTCATTTTTTCAGGTTTTCCTTTTTTTGTCTTTTTCGCCAGTCCCGGAAGGAGCCTGATTTTTCAAGGCAAGCTCAAGGGCAATACCGGCTATGACATCTGCAGCATTCAGATAGGAGAGACCTGCCAGCTTCTCCCTGAAACGCTGTTTTTTATTTTCATCAAAAATCAGGGCACTTACTTCCCTTACCAGGCGATCCCTGACTTCATTGTCTTTCAGCAGGCTTGCCGCATTGTGGTTGACCAGCGCCTGTGCATTTTTGGTCTGATGATCCTCGGCCACATTGGGCGAAGGAATGAAGATGGCCGGTTTTTTTACCGAGCTGATTTCGGATACTGCAATGGCTCCCGCCCGGCTGACCACCACATCTGCAGCAGCGTAAGCATAATCCATCCTGTCGATAAAAGGCTTGACATATAGTTTGTCTTCTCCTGCATTTTTGACTGACTCCATGGCTGCATCAAAATAAAAACCCCCGGTTTGCCAGATCAGCTGAATTCCTTCTTCTTTCAGTTCGCGCAGGTTGTGGGCTACGCCTTCATTGATGCTTCTGGCTCCGCCGCTTCCGCCGGTAACCAGCAGTACCGGTTTGTCACTGTCCAGCCCGAAGTAGCGCAATGCGTCCTCACGTTTCCCTTCAATTTCTGTCACTTCCCGTCGTATCGGGTTTCCTGTGACATAGATTTTCTCCTTCGGGAAAAAGGTCTCCATCCCTTCATAAGCCACGCATATCTTATCTGCTTTTTTCCCGAGTATCCTGTTCGTGATACCTGGCCAGGAGTTCTGCTCCTGAATCAGTACCGGTTGTTTTTGCCCGGCGGCAGCCCAAACCACTGGTCCGCTTGCGTAGCCTCCGACCCCGATTACCACAGCCGGTCTGAACC
>PWIY01000278.1 GCA_003560215.1 Bacteroidales bacterium
AACCTTGCCTATACACATACAACCCAAAGGGGAATTGCCAGTAATGCCAGTTTCAATGCCGCATTCGGCAGTGCTTTGAACCTGGATCCGCTGACCCCTCTGTACCAGGATGATGAAAGCATCCTTGCCCAGTATCCTTACTCACAGGAACCTGTGGTCACCAATGAAGATGGACGTGTATACGGCATTTCGAATCTTGTGGGTGCAGAAATTGTCAACCCGCTTGCAATGCTTGAAACCCAAAGAGGAGAAACCCGGGTGGATAAATTTGTGGGGAACATGTACGGTGAAATCGAAATGATTGAAGACCTGAGGTTCAAATCCACCCTTGGACTTGACCTGGGTTACGTTGTCAACGACTCCCATACGCCTTTGTTCTTCCTGAACGATGCTCAGAACAATACAGACAAAACAACGGTATCCAAAAATATCGACCGGTACCATACCTGGCAGTTTGAAAACACACTTTCCTATAACTGGCAGATTCAAGAGCACAACTTTTCTGCCCTGGTAGGTATCACTGCGAGAAAATCCAACTTTGAGGACCTTTCGGGGTTCAATGCCGATGTTTCCACGGCTGACCCGAATCACGTCTACCTGAGCATGGCAAGGGATACCGTATGGACTGCTTACGGAGGTGCAAACCACTCAGCCCTGCTGTCACAATTTGGCCGGATACTTTATGATTACAGAGACACCTATTCTGTGAACGTCACCCTTCGCAGAGACGGATCATCCAGATTTGGAGCGTTTAACCGTTACGGGTTCTTTCCCTCAGTGGGCACAACATGGAATATCAGCTATGAGGATTTCTTTCCTGACCTGGGACCTGTAGACCTTGTAAGGCTCAGGGTTTCATGGGGAATCAATGGAAACCAGGAAATTGGTGACTTCCAGTACCTCTCTACAATGAACATGAGCCGTGGCTACATCTTCGGCGGAGGAAGGGCTTTCGGTGCATCTCCATCCTTTTTGGAGAACCCGGATCTGCGCTGGGAAGAGTCTGAGCAAATTGATATCGGACTTGACCTGGCAGCCTTTGACAACCGGCTTAACGCAGTCTTTGCTTATTACACCAAAACCACAAGCGGCCTTTTGGAAAGAATTCCCATACCGGCTCACGTGGGCAATGATCCACCCTTTGCAAATGTCGGAAGTGTCCGGAACAGGGGAGTGGAAATGTCACTGGACTGGCAGCATCAGACCAATAATGTCCGTTACTCAATTGGAGTCAACGGAGCCTACAACCAGAATGAAATGACCAAAATTGGTAATGAAGAAGGGGTACTGCCCGGTGCCTCATGGGCTGTTGCCGGCATGGTGACCCGTGCGGAAATCGGCAAACCCATCGGCTATTTCTGGGGATATAAAACTGACGGAATCTTTCAGAATATGGCGGAAGTATACCAGCACATCAATAACCGGGGACAACTCCTTCAGCCAAATGCCAGGCCCGGTGATGTACGCTTTGTGGATGTAAACGGAGACGGTGTGATCAACGCCGACGACAGAACCATGATCGGCAACCCCACCCCTGCCTGGACCTTCGGCATGAACGCAAACATTGAATACAGGCAGTTCGACCTGGCCGTATTGTTTATTGGCAGCTACGGCAACGATGTTTTCAATGGAATGCAAAGGCCTGACCTGCGTTACACCAACCGCACCACAGACATTCTGAACCGCTGGACCGGAGAAGGTACGTCAAACAGTGTTCCGAGATTCACCTGGATTGACACCAACAATAACAACAGGATCTCCGACCTTTACATCGAAGACGGATCCTTCCTGAGACTTAAAAATGTCCAGATCGGATACAATTTGCCCCAGAGGTTGACCAGCAGAATGAATGCCCATTCATTCAGGCTGTACGTTTCAGCTGAAAACCTCCTGACCATTACAGGTTATACCGGGGCTGATCCGGAGATCGGCGCCATGAGTTCCTTCGACATCGGAATTGACAGGGGCGTTTATCCGCAATCCAGGACTTTCCGGCTGGGAGTTAATGTTTCTTTCTAATCAAAAGAATGAGAAAAATGAAGAACCTTAGAATATTTAAGCCATTTGTGGCATTGAGCATCCTGCTTGCATTCAGCGCATGCAGCGAAGATTTCCTTGACCTGCAGCCTCTGGATCAGGAGGTTTCCTCCACCTATTACCGGACGGAAGAGCAAGCTTACCGCGGGTTGGTAGCCATCTATGATGTGCTGACCTACCAATCAACCCCCGGCGTGGCCTGGGCACCTTTTCTGACAATTTCAGATATATTGTCCGATGATGCATTTGCCGGCGGATCCGACGCCAACGACGGGTTGGATGAAAACCAGCTGAACAATCACGACATATTTACAACCAACCCGCTCCCCCACTCCATCTGGATCAAGAACTACATCGGCATTTTCCGGGCAAACCTTTTCCTTGAAATAATCGAAGATGTGGAAGCTTCAGAGGAGTTCAAAAGAAGAACCATTGCAGAGGCCAAATTTCTGCGCGCCTACTTCTACCTCGAACAGGTGCGGTTTTTTGAGAACATTCCACTGATTACCAAGGTACTGGCAGGGGAAGCCGAATACGAACAGACACAAAATACGCCGGAAGAGGTGTACAATCAGATTGTTCTTGATTTGGTGGAAGCCATGGAGGATCTGCCCGAGTCAGTTCCTGCAAACGAGCTGGGAAGGGTTACCAAATGGGCAGCCAAAGGTTTGCTGGCAAGAACCTACCTGTTCTATGACGGGGTTTACGGCGGTGACCTGGATGCCGGAGACGTTACAGTAAATCGTTCTTTTGCCCTTGAGCAACTGGAAGATTTGATTGCCAACAGCGGTCATGACCTGTTTGATGATTATTCCCTCAATTTCAGCCTGGATGGGGAGCACGGTACTGAGTCCGTATTTGAGATCTCTCACGGCGATACCCCACCCTGGTGGGACTGGAACTATCCCCGCGGAGGAAACGGAAACCTTGCCGCCCAGATGCAGGGGCCAAGGGTTTCGGGTTCAAATAACTGGAACAGGGGTTGGAGTTTTGCCCCGGTAAGCCATAAGCTGGCAACTTTTATGGAAGACGACCCACGGTTTGAGCACACCATCCTTACCCAGGAAGAACTGGACGGAACCCTGACCGTCGGATACCAGCACACGGGTTATTTTTCCAAAAAGTACAGTTCAGACGCTGAGCACTGGGGATCTGACGGCCAGTTTGAGCTGAACAGGACCTGTAACTTCCGTGTAATCCGCTTTTCCGATGTGCTGCTCATGGCAGCCGAGCTGGGAAGCCCGAATGCCCAGAATTACCTTGACAGGGTAAGAGCCCGGGTCGGGCTCGATCCTGTGCCTGCCACCCCTGAAAATATACTCAGGGAAAGGAGGCTTGAGCTGTCGCTTGAAGGGATCAGGTATTATGACCTTTTGCGCCAGGGACTGGATGTTGCCAACCAGGAGCTGACCCATTCAGGCATCAGAGGACCGAACTATGAGGGAGATCAGCAGCTGTTTGACGTAACATTCAATACAGCCACCAGGGGTTTCCTTCCCATACCGCAAACGGAAGTGGATCTTTCCGGCGGAATTTTCGTGCAAAACAGCGGGTATTAATGCAAGGAAACTCAGCCAAAATCCTTACAGCGTTTTCCAAATAATTATTCAGTCTGGCCGTACAAAACACACAGCCATAACTACCAGTTCATGACTCAAAAAAACTATACAGTATTCATTTC
>PWIY01000293.1 GCA_003560215.1 Bacteroidales bacterium
GATGCTATGGCAGAAACAAGCGCATCTCCGTCCGTTACAAAAGTGGTTCCCAGGCTGGAACCACCCTTGTTGGGCTTGACAAATACAGGCAGATCCACCTTTGTCAGAATTGCTCCCCGGTGGGCCTGATTTTTCCCGGTAAGCAACACCGAGCGGGCAACAGGAAAACCAAGACTGGAAACAACCAGGTTGCAGTAATACTTGTTAAACGTCAGGGCTGATGCCAGTACACCGGCCGTGGTATAAGGGATCCCGATCAGGTCAAAATACCCCTGAAGCTTGCCGTCTTCACCGGGTGTGCCATGAATGGTGATCAGGGCACAATCAAATCCGATTTTCACGCCTTTCGGCGAAATGGAAAAATCATTTTTATCTACCGGGTACTCCTGCTCATTGTCATCAACATAAACCCATTTTTTTCCTTTGATAAAGACAGGATACACAGAAAACAATTGTTTATCCAGGTTTTCCCTGATCATCCGGGCGCTCTGAACAGATATCACATATTCACCCGAGTTGCCGCCTGCCACCAGGGCGATCTTTTTCTTTTCCATAGGAGCTTGTATTGCCAAAGATTTCTATCAGGGTAACAAACTTACGAAAATCAGCAAAGAATTTGTCCCGGTAAAACATAAAAGGGGAAAACGGACGTTAAGTTTTACAGACATCAGGGAAAAACAGGCCGTTGTTTGTTCTGTATTTCAACCCGGATCCGGCAGGGGTATCGCCAATTTATATTAATTTTGCCCTTTGCGATAATAACCAAGTATCAGATACATGACTGTATGGGATTTCATTCTCAGTAAAGTGTTTTTGCGCCAGCTGGCCTTTGCAGCTGCGCTATCCGTGGTGATCATCTGGGGCGTGCTGAAGATGCTTGACCTGTATACCCTGCACGGACGTACCATTGAAGTTCCGGAACTTCAGGGGTATCACAAAGACGAAGCGGCAGATATTCTGGAGGCAAATAACCTGCGCTATGTGATCAACGATTCCATTTTTGATGATGAACTGGAAAAGGGAAGTGTGGCCAGGCAAAACCCCGCCCCGGGGACGGAGGTAAAGCGGAACCGTACCATTTACCTTACCACCGTGGCCATCCTGCCCGAAATGGTTCCCATGCCCGACCTTGTTGACCTGTCGAGAAGGCAGGCGATCTCGCTTCTGGAAACCCATGGGCTCAGTGTGGGGCAGCTTGAATTTCAGCCCGATATTGCCCGCAATGCGGTGCTGAAACAAAAGTACAAGGACGGCCCCATTGAACCGGGCACCCTCGTTGAGGTGGGCACACCCATTGATCTTGTTCTGGGTGAAGGACTGGGAGAAAACATCGCCATTGTACCCATGGTGTTGGGCATGACCCCTGAGCAGGCCATCAGAACCCTGAACAATGCCTCGCTGAATGTGGGAGAAGAAACCCACATGAACGGGGAGGCGGATGAAGTCAAGGTTTACCTTCAGGAGCCCAACCCGGTGGAGGAACCGAAATACCTGGAAGCAGGCAGTGAAGTGAACCTTTATTACAGGTCAACCGCTGATTTCGATTTTGAGGAATACATGGAGCAGCTGCTGTCTGTGCCCATCCCCGATCTGAGGGGACTGACTCCCGATCAGGTAGAGTCACGACTGGAAAGATTGTCACTGGAATTGGGACTGGAAACCTTTGACGAGGGAGCAACCCGGGATAATGCCAGGGTGTACCGGCAGGAACCGGCATACGAGGAAGGCATGATCATCCGTAAGGAAAAGACCATTGATGTGTGGTACCGCCCGGACGAGGAAACCGAAAACGAGGATCTTTAACAAGTACCTTCATGAAGAGCATACGCTTCTTCCTTTTTTTATGTGTATTCGGAGTGTCTGCGCTGCACGCCCAGGAGGTATTGCTCCCGCTGCAGCAAAACCCACTGAAATCACAGGAGGCTCTTGAGCGGCATAAAATGACCGAAAAAGCTGTTGCCCATCCGGTTACATTGCCATTCTGGGATGACTTCTCCTATCGGGGACCTTACCCTGACAATACTTTGTGGGCCGACAATCATGTATTCATAAACAATTCCTTCGCGGTACACCCCAAAACCAACGGGGTGGCTACTTTTGGCATCCTGGATGCCAGCGGTAAAATATATGAACACGCCACGGCCAATAACCAGGCATTTGAAGCAGATCACCTGACCTCACAGCCCATCCGCCTTGACTCCATATTTGACCCCTCCCCGATGGCTTTATCACCGGCCGATTCGGTTATTCTGACTTTTTACTACCAACCCCAGGGTACCGGAGGAGATCCGGTGGAACGGGATTCCCTGGTCCTGCAATTTTTTCATCCCGGGTATTACGATGAGGAAACCGATCAGGAGCAGGAAGCACACTGGAAAACGGTCTGGCGTGCAGAAGGAGAAAGCCTTCAGAAATTTTCAAAAGACACCTTCCCTTACTTCCGGAGAGTTGCCATTGCCATTACCGACACGGCCTTTTTTAACAGCGACTTCCGCTTTCGTTTTATCAACCATGCATCCTTTCCTCCGCAGAAAAACATCCGGAACTATTCCGGGACCAGAAGCATCTGGAACATCGATTATGTGAAGCTGGATCACGGGCGCAGCAAAACGGACTCATCCTATTACGACATTGCTTTCGCTTCCCCTGCCCAATCCATGCTGAGCGAATACACAGCCATGCCATGGTCACATTACATCGCTGATCCGCAAGGCAACCTGCGGAATAATTTCAGGATCCGTATCAGCAACCTGGATAACCGGTCTTACAACTACTCCTATAATTACCGGATTCTGGATGAGGGAGGGCGCGTATTGCGGACCTACTCCGGAGGCTCCTGGGTCATTGCGCCATTTTCCGAAGAAGGATACCAGGATTATCAACCCCATTCCCGCCCCATTCTGATATCCAATCCCCTGCCCACGGCACCCGCCGAAGAACAGCGGTTCAGGGTGGTACATGCCATCCGTGAAGGGGCCACCGGCGACAGCAGGCCCCGGAATGACACCATCATGTATGAGCAGCACTTTTCCAATTACTTCGCATACGACAACGGGATACCTGACCTGGTTCATCTGGCCACCGGTTATGACCCGGCCAGGGCATACCAGTTTTTCGCCAATCATCCCGATACCCTGGAGGCCATCCAGTTCTATCTGATGAATACGATGATGGGACCGGATCAGCAAGCTTTTCACCTGACGGTCTGGAGCAGCCTTGATCCGGAAGAGATCCTATACCAGTCTGACGACCCCGTATATACCAAACCTGAAGCCGGGGATCAATTCCTGACCTATTTCCTTGAAGAGGAGGAAGTCATGGTTGAAGATACATTCTATGTCGGCTTGCAGCAAATGGTAAACATCAACTCGCATACCTCAATCGGCATTGGTTTTGACACCAACAATCAGGCAAATAGCCGTTTATTCATCAACAAAGGAGACGCTGATGGCTGGATACAATCAGTGGAAGACGGCGCCATCATGATCAGGCCCGTGGTCAAAAGAGAGACCATCACCGGAATCATGGATCCGGAAAACCAGGAGAACGACCTCACCGTATTTCCCAACCCGGCTCGCGGAAACCGACTTGAAATCAACATGAAGGGAAGTGGCATCCCGAACCGTGACATGGAGATCCGGATCTATGACATGCAGGGGCAGCTGATCCACTCAGGGGAGTATGTTTCATCACTGGATATTTCCGGATACAGCAAC
>PWIY01000070.1 GCA_003560215.1 Bacteroidales bacterium
AAACGCATTGTTTCCGTCTGGTTCATCGGTATTGTATTTTTGTGTGTGCTATTTCGCTGAAATGGAGTGCAAATTTAGGGAATTATTTGGAACTATAATAGCGGAAAGCAATTTTTATTTTCATCCCACCATCAGAACCCGGTCACTGTTTGCCGTGCGGACAGACTCAATCATCCAGCAAGCCGGGTCTTCGCTCCCTGGTTCGCTCCACAGCCTTTTCATGACGCCATTCAGCAATCTTCCTGTCATGGCCCGACAACAGCACATCCGGCACCCTCCATCCTTTATAGTCAGCCGGGCGCGTATATACAGGCGGCGACAACAGGTTATCCTGAAATGAATCTGACAGTGCCGATGTTTCATCGCCAAGGACACCGGGTATCAGCCGCACCACTGCATCAGTGAGCACAGCAGCCGGCAACTCCCCGCCCGACAACACATAGTCTCCCACAGAGATCTCCCGGGTGATCAGATTTTCCCGTATACGCTCATCGATTCCCTTGTAATGTCCACAGAGCAGGATCAGGTTATTCTGCACCGAAAGCTGATTCGCCATGCGTTGATCCAGCCTGTCGCCGTCAGGAGTCATATAAATGACTTCATCATACAGCCTTTCCGCCTTCAGGGCCTCTATACAGCGCTCAACAGGTTCAATCATCATCACCATTCCGGCTCCTCCACCGAAGGGATAATCATCTACCCTGCGGTGCTTATCAGTCGAATAATCACGAATATCATGCAAGTGGATCTCCACAAGCTTCTTCTCCATTGCCCTCTTGATGATGGAGTGGGAAAAGGGCCCGGCAAACATCTCCGGAAATATGGTCAGGATATCAACGCGCATGGGAATCATTTTTGCAAAAATACAGTTTTATCCATCATTTTTGCCAGAGCTGACAGCAAATAGAGTATGTCATTGTCATTCAGGAATTGCCGGCAGAATAAACGCCAACCGGTTACAAGAACCAAATAATGGTAACACCATGCCGTCAGACCCCAAGTGGATCAAAAACACCCATCCCGAAAAGGGCGAAATCATAACGAACCGGATCATCCGCGTCAAGCTGCTTCAGGCTGGCAGTCAGTTCTTCCACCGCCTTCCAGTCGTTTTGCTTCCGGCATAGCAACCCGAGTCTGCGGGCCACCCTGCCCGAATGCACATCCAGCGGACAATACAGATCCCGGGGTTCAAAGGCATCCCAGATTCCAAAATCAACACCGCCTTCATCCTTTCGGATCATCCACCGGAGAAACATATTTAACCGCTTGGCCGCCGAACCGGCAGCCGGATTACTCACATGCTTGAGCGTTCTGGCCGGGTGTGGCAAACAAAAAAACACCTCACGGAAATAGCAAATACCATCTTTCAGTCCGCTTCCGCGGGATGCCCCCTCATGAAAAACCGCCTCCAACCCTCCGTAATTCTGATAAATATTTTTGAGCGAATACAGAAAAAAGCTGAGGTCCGTGGCACAAAAGGTGCGATGAACAAAACCGTTGAACCGCTGCAAGTCTTTCTCAGAGAAGCGCCTGACAAAATCCGACGGGGAGTTGTCCATCAGTCTCATCAGGCGCATGCCGTTATTTACAATACTTTTGCGCCGGCCCCATGCAAGGGTAGCGGAAAGAAAGCCGGCGATTTCACGGTCAGCCTTTTCAGCAAACCGATGGGGAACGAATATGGGGTCGTCCTGAATGAAGCCGGGACGATTGTATTGAGAAACTTTTTCCTCCAGAAAAAGTCTTAGTTTTTGCTGCATCATCATCTGCATGAAAGCAAGAGACAATTTGGTTTGACATGTTTAATTAAACAAAAACCCCGCCATAAGGGTTCATCCCTTCTCTTTTCCTATATTTGTTCTGACAAACCGGACGTATGGATACAAAACACGCAGATTTCATCAGGGAAGCCATCAGAATGGCAAGAAATAATGTGGAAAGTGGACAAGGGGGGCCTTTCGGGGCACTTGTGGTGAAGAACGGACAGGTAATCGGTCGCGGTGTCAACCGGGTGACCGGGAACAATGACCCTTCCGCACATGCTGAAGTGGAAGCCATCCGCGATGCCTGCAAAAATATCGGGCATTACTGGTTGAAAGATGCCGTTATTTATGCAAGTTGCGAACCATGCCCCATGTGCCTGGGTGCAATATACTGGGCCAGAATCAAAACAATATATTTTGCGGCCGACAACAAGGATGCTGCCAGGGCAGGATTCGACGATTCATTCATTTACCGTGAATTTGCATTGCCACGCGAAGATCGCTCTGTCCGGTCTGTTCAATTCAAAGACAGCGAACGCAACCAGCCTTTTGATCACTGGATCAGGATGGAAAACAAAGCCAGGTATTGAAAACCCGAAGGCCAGTTATTGAAAACCCGTGGAAAGACATTAGCTGCCGCAGCCGAGAGAAATTCAGGAGACAATCAGGCAATTGGCATCCCAATTCAGACAAACTGCCCCGGAGCTAATGGTCATAAACTGCAACGGCACCAATTGCCATAAACTACAACGGCACCGATGGCCATAAACTACAACGGAACCGATGGCCATAAACTGCAAGGGAACCGATGGCCATAAACTGCAACAGAACTAATGGCCATTGAAAATACCGAGCCGCATCGCTTCTTCCCGTATTTTGTGTGCGATCCCTTCTACTTTATCATACAACCGTCCGAGATCCAGGGTGCATAGCTTACGATCAAAAAGCAACCATCGCCCGTCTACCATGACGTGTTGCACATCGCTTCCCCGCAGGCTGTATACGATCAGGGAATATATATTGTACACCGGATGGGCATGTGGTTGATTCATGTCCAATACAATCAGATCAGCTTTCTTCCCTTTTTCCAGCGACCCGATCTCTCCTTCCAGCCCAAGCAACCTTGCCCCGCCCATGGTAGCCATCTCCAGGGCTTCCCTGGCACTGATCACCGTCGGATCACCGCTGTTGAGCTTATGCATGAATGCCATGGTTCGCATCTCGTCAAAAAGATCCAGATCGTTGTTGCTGGCAACTCCGTCGGTACCGATCCCGACCCTTACTCCCGCCTTCATCAATTGAGGGACAGGTGCCGCACCGCTGGCAAGTTTCATGTTACACTGCGGGTTATGGGCGACTCCTGCTCCATGATCCGCCAGCAGCCGGATGTCCTCATCAGTCAGGTGAACCCCGTGGGCTGCCACCACATTATGATCAAGTACTCCTGTAAGGCAAAGGTGTTTTGCCGGAGAGTGTCCGAATTTTTTCTGTATATGATCGAACTCCCAGCGGGTTTCGGCCAGATGGACATTGTAGAGCAATCCGTGGTGATCAGCCAGTTCCTTGCCTCGCTTCAGCCAATGGGGAGAAACCGTGTAAGGCGAATGAACCCCGACGCCAATGCGCAAACGGGGATGGTCCTTCCACCGCTCCAGCAGTCTTTCAATATTGGACACCCCTTCGGTGGGAGAAGGACTGTTTGGGGCAGGAAAATCAATCAGACTCTCACTCAGCACAGCCCGGATCCCCACCTGATCAACCACTTCCGCCATTTCACCCATGTAGTAATACATGTCATTGAAAGTGGTTGTACCCGATAGGAGCATTTCGGCAATGGCCAGCCTGGTTCCCGCCCGCACATTTTCCGGACTGGTAAAGGCAGATTCAGTAGGAAAGATATAGTCATAGAGCCAGTCCCGAAGCGGCAAATCATCCGCAAACCCACGGTAAATGGTCATGGGGGAATGGGTATGTGTATTGATCAGCCCGGGCATCACCAGCTTCCGCCGGCCGTCAATCACATTTGATGCATTAAAAGAGGCATCCAGATCCCTGGTTGCACCCACCCCGACAATCAGGTTATCCCTGACAGCCACCGCGCCATTTGAAATCACACTGGCCTCAGCATCCATTGTCACCACAAGGGCGTTGCGGATCAGCACATCAGCTTTTTCGGGCGAATCGTTGCCGGAGCCGGGACGAAATTCCATAAAATTTGTTTTCTGCAAAGCTAACCAATAATCAGCGAACCCGAAAAACCGGGAGTGGCATCTGCCCGGAATAATCCACAAAAAAGAAGCGGGAACTATCCGGAATTTTTGTAATATTGGTCCTGTCATTTCCTCATCCATCCACAAAAACAAAAAATCATGCGAAAAAGTTTTCTGTTTATTCTTTCATTGATATTCATCGCGTCCCTGTCTGTTGCACAAACAGAGGAGTCATATGAATTTACAAAGACCATTGACCTCCCTGCCGGGCCTGTGCAAAACCAGTACCGGACAGGCACCTGCTGGAGTTATGCCACCATCTCATTTATCGAATCAGAAATGATCCGGCTTGATAAGGGCACGCACCGTCTTTCAGAGATGTATATGGTCCGTTATGTTTACCCCGAAAAAGCCAGACGCTATGTGCGCCGTCATGGCAATCTGAACTTCGGACAGGGCAGCCTTTCGCATGATGTAATGAAGGTGATCGCAAATCACGGGATGGTTCCCGAATCGGTTTATGACGGCCTGAATTACGGCATGGATACACACAACCACGGTGAACTGGCAGCCGTTCTGAGCGGTATGCTGGACGGGGTTCTGAGCAGGCGAAGCGGGCTGCTCACCGATGTTTGGCTTGATGCCTATGAAAGTGTTCTGGACACCTACCTGGGGGAAGTCCCGGAATTTTTTGAGTATGAGGGGCAAACCTACACCCCCGAGAGTTTTGCCGTTGAAATGGGCATTGATACTGATAATTATGTGGAGCTGACTTCCTTTACACATCACCCTTATTATGAACAGTTTGTGCTGGAGGTCCCCGACAACTGGGCCGATGCACTGTATTACAACCTTCCGCTTGATGAACTGATGGAAGTCATGAATCATGCCCTTATAAATGGCTATACCATTGCCTGGGATGGCGATGTCAGTGAACGGGGATTCTCTCACCGGGATGCACTGGCAGTGCTGCCAGCCACACCATGGGCAGAAATGAGCGATCAGGAAAGAAGCAATTTGTTCAAGTTTCCCCATGAGGAACAAATCGTTACACCGGAACTTCGCCAACAGCATTTTGACAACTTCTCCACCACAGACGACCACCTGATGCACATTACCGGGATGGCGACTGACCAGAACGATACACTGTATTACCTGACCAAAAACTCGTATGGTGCTGATGGCAATGACATGGGCGGATATCTTTATATGTCGGCTCCTTACGTACAGAAAAAAACCATTGGCATCATGGTGCACAAAGACGCCATTCCTGCAGATACAAGAGAAAGGATCGGGTTATAGAGCAGAACCTGGCAGGCAGCGATAAGCAAACAGACTTCGTAAAACCAAAATCAAAAACCATGATAGAACAATTGAAAGAAACAGCAGCTTTTCTGAAAGAGAAAACAGGTGCCGCCCCGGAAGTTGGCATTGTACTGGGAAGCGGATTGGGCGGACTGGTCGATGAGATCCGTGTGTCTCACCGAATGGCCTACGCTGACATTCCCAATTTTCTTTCATCCACAGTGGAGGGCCATGCAGGGCAACTGATTTTCGGAGAACTGGGAGGCAAACAGGTGATGGCCATGCAGGGCCGCTTTCACTATTATGAGGGTTATGACCTGCAAAAGGTGACATTTCCCATTCGTGTAATGCGACTGATGGGCGTCCACACCCTGATGGTCTCCAACGCGGCAGGTGGTCTGAACCCGGCATTTGAGACCGGAGATCTGATGATCATCCGCGACCATATCAATCATTTTCCGGACAATCCGCTGAGGGGGCCAAATATTGATGAACTGGGAACACGCTTCCCGGAAATGAGTGAAACCTATTGCCGCCAACTCATCAGCAAGGCCAAACAGATCGCTTTGCGGAACAAAATCAGGTTCCAGTCCGGGGTATACATAGGAAGTCCGGGCCCCACCCTCGAAACACCTGCTGAATACAGAATGTTTCGCATTTTTGGTGCTGACTCCACCGGTATGTCTACCGTTCCGGAAGTAATTGTGGCCCGCCATGCCGGAATGAAATGCTTTGGCATCTCAGTAATTACCAACCTGTCTGAACCTTCTGAAATGGACAAACCCACGACCCACGAAGAAGTCCAGCAGGTAGCCGGAGAAGCTGCCTCGAAAATGAGCTTGCTGTTCAGGGAACTTATACAGGAGATTTAGTCGGCGCTAGCGGCCTTCTCCTTTCTTCAACGCTTCCACATCATCGCGCAAACGGTTTACCTGCCGGGCCAGCTCCTGATGCGGAAGGTCGGGGTCGGGCATTTCATTGCTGATGTAATTGACAAACTTCCACACCTCCCGGACATCATTCACATGCACGTCATAAGGTTCATAGGCCGGATTCAGGGAATGCAGGCGCAATTTACCTTCTTTGCGGATCAGGTTTTCCACCACCTTAAAAACCACCCCGTCATCCAGGGTGTGCACCACATAGGCATGACGGTTCCGGATCAATTGCCAGTTCTGGACAAACTCACAGGTCACCCAGGCTCCGTCAGGGATGGGCAACATGCTGTCGCCGGACACCTGGAAGCTGCGATATTTTTTCTGTTTGGACAAAAACGGCATCTGGAAGGTGGGCAACACCTTAATAAATTCCGGATCGGCAAACCCTGCACGGTAACCCGCCTTGGCTTTTTCCGATACCAACTCGATATTTTCTTCGTTCTCCCGGTCCACCGTCGTGGCCAGAACCCGCAGCTTACTCCCGGTAAGAAATACATCGTATCCCCTTTCCAGTTGAGACAACTGACTTTCAGCCAGTGTTGAAAGATCGGTTTTGACAAGGGTATCAATTGATACATTGAAATACCTGGAAAAAGCCACCAGTGCCTCCAACCCCGGCTGCGCCACTTCGTTCTCATAACCACTCAGCGTAGACCGTTTCATTTCCAGGGCAACAGCCACATCATCCTGGGTGCGCCCCCGTCGCTTACGCAACAACTTAATGTTTGATCCAAAAAGACCCATATCTGTCAGTTCATATGAATAATTTCCATCTTATTATGAATAATTTCCATCACTCAACCACGAAATACCCCAACCCCAAAAAAAACTCATCACCATACGAACCCACAACCACTTCGCCCCGCCCCATGGTCACAGGCCACTCCCACCATCCTCCGCCCATGAGAAACAACAACCAGAGGGGCGTCAGCCCTCGACTGACTCCAAAGTTAAATATTTTTGCTTATATTATAATCATATTTTTGATTATTTTTTAATCATTTGCCCGTGATTTTGCATCCGCCCCGCTTTACAAGCGGAGACTGGTCAGACGGCCAGCGACTGGTCAGACGGCCGGAGACTGGTCTTACAGCCGGAAACCGGTCATACAGCCGGAGACCGGTCATACAACCAGCAACTGGTCGTACAGCCAGCAACTGGTCGTACAAGCGGCTACCTTAACCCGGCAAGAATAATTATTTTGTATATGTCACATACCCGGCACATTTTACATCTGGATCAGGACACCTTTTTTGTGTCCGTGGAGCGCTTGCGAAACAGCAGCCTGAACCACAAACCTGTGATTATCGGCGGTGCCGGCGACCGGGGTGTAGTGGCCAGCTGCAGCTACGAAGCCCGGCAGTCCGGGGTTCATTCAGCCATGCCCATACAGCTGGCCCGGAGGCTTTGCCCGGAGGCTGTTTTTATCCGCGGCGACATGGAAATATATACCAGGTACTCGGATCTGGTCACGGCTGTCATCGCTGATGAAGCACCTTTGTTTGAAAAAGCCTCTGTTGATGAACATTACCTTGACCTGAGCGGGATGGATCGGTTTTTCGGATGCCGGCAGTGGGCAGTCGAACTCCGCCGGAAGATCACTGCGGAAACCGGTCTGCCCATCTCCATGGGGCTCTCAACAAACAAAACAGTAGCCAAGATCGCCACAGGAGAAGCCAAGCCCGACGGGCAGATGTACGTAGACCACCATATTGTCAGGGATTTTCTTGATCCGCTGTCTGTACGCAAAATTCCCATGGTCGGGCCAAAAACCTACCAAAGGCTCCGCACCATGGGAATCGCCACCATACATACCCTGCGAAGCCTTCCTCCGGAGGTTCCCGTACGCATGCTGGGCAAAAACGGGAAAGAGATATGGAAGCGGGCAAACGGCATTGACCATGCCCCGGTGCGGGCATGGAGTGAACACCGCTCTGTCAGCTCCGAAACCACCTTTGACAACGATACCATCTGTATCAGCCAAATTGAACACACCCTGATCAGGCTGTGTGAACAACTTAGCTTCCGGCTCCGGACCAACCAGCAACTCACAGGCTGCCTAACCGTTAAAATACGCTATACCAATTTCGACACCCATACACTACAACAACAACTGCCCTATACAGCCTTTGACCATATGCTCATTCCCGTATGCAAAACACTTTTCAGCCGTCTTTACAAACGCCGCATGCGTATACGTCTTGTCGGGCTTCAGTTCAGCCGGCTCATACGCGGAGTACAGCAGCTCAACATGTTTGAAGACAGCCCGGAAATGGCCCGCCTCTACCAGGCCATGGATAAAATGCGCAGAAAATACGGTTCCCAAACCATCACCAAAGGAATATGCACCAAACCACCAACCAAGGGTGCGCAGCACCCGTTAACCGGAGGCGCGCAGCACCGACTAACCGCGAAGGGCGTCAGCCCTGAGCTAACTGGAGAGTGCGAAGCACTCGACTAACTGGAGGAGGCGAAGCCTCCGACAAACTGGAGTGGCGAAGCCACGACTAACCGGAGGAGGCGAAGCCTCCGACTAACCAAGGGTGCGCAGCACCCGTTAACTGGAGGAGGCGAAGCCTCCGACTAACCAAGGGTGCGCAGCACCCGTTAACCGGAGGCGCGTCAGCCCCGATCATATGTATTTAAACTGTCATACCTGGTACAGCCTGCGCTACGGCACCCTCTCCCCGGAGGAACTGGTCGGCATGGCCGCCGGCCGGGGAGTAAGCACCATGGCCCTCACTGACATTAACAACTGCACGGCCATGCCGGCTTTTGTGCAGCAGTGTCAGAAACATGGGATACGACCGGTGGCCGGCATGGAGTTCCGCCAGGACCAACACTTGCTGTATATCATACTTGCACGCGACAACGAGGGATTCCGGCGGATCAATGCTTTCCTGACCCGGCACCGGATGAAACAACAATCCCTCCCGCTTCGTTTCCCTGTATGCCCGCATACCTTTGCCATCTACCCCTTTGATACACAGAACAGCCATTACACTGATGACCGGCACCTGCCTCCTCCACATCCCCACGAATTCGCAGGCATCAGGCCGGAGGAACTGCCCCGGCTGACCACCTCCCCCCTGCGTCACACTCCGGACAAACTCGTGGCCCTGCAGCCGGTAACCTTCCGCAACAAAGCAGATCATCATCTGCACCTTCACCTTCGCGCCATCGAACACAACACCCTGCTCAGCCGGTTACAAAATGTACACACAGCCAGTCCGGAAGAAATGATATTACCTCCTGAAACCAGGCAACAACAATATGCCGGGTTCCCCCATATCCTGAAGAACACGGAAGCCCTCCTCAAACAGTGCAGCATCCACTTCGCCTTCAACGAAATGAAGAACAAGAAGACGTTTACCGGAAGCCGCAGCGACGACAGGGCACTGCTGGAGAAACTTGCACTCGAGGGACTGACACGGCGTTATGGCGGACAACATCAGGAAGCACTCCGGCGCGTAAACGGGGAGCTGGACATCATTCACAAACTGGGGTTTGCCGCCTACTTTCTGACCACCTGGGACATCATCCGCTACAGCATGTCACAGGGATTCCATCATGTGGGAAGGGGAAGCGGCGCCAACAGCATTGTCGCTTACTGCCTCCACATCACCGATGTGGACCCCATTGCACTGGACCTGTATTTTGAACGCTTCATCAACCCAAAGCGCTCTTCTCCGCCCGATTTTGACATTGACTATTGCTGGACAACCAGGGATCAGGTGCTGGACTATATTTTCAAACGCCACGGCCGGGAACACACCGCCATGCTGGGAACCATTTCCACTTTCCACAGGCGCGGGGCCATCAGAGAGCTGGGGAAAGTATACGGACTTCCCAAAGCAGAGATCGATGAGCTAATCGCCCGGGAATACGATAACCCGTCCCCCGGCAGCCTTACAACAAAAATCCTCGGGATGGCAGACCGGCTGGATGGCTTTCCGAATATCAGAAGCATCCACGCCGGCGGCGTACTGATCTCGGAAGACCCCATCTGCTGCTACTCAGCCCTCGATCTTCCACCCAAAGGGGTGCCCGTAGTACAATGGGATATGTACACCGCCGAAAATCTGGGCTTTGAAAAAATCGACATCCTGAGTCAGCGGGGCATCGGACACATCAATGAATGCATGCGCATCGCAGCTGAAAACCGTGGCAAGCACGTGGACATTCACCATATGGCCCACATCCGGGAGGACCCGAAGGCAAAAGCACTGCTGCGCAGCGGGGAAACAACAGGCTGCTTTTATATTGAGAGCCCGGCCATGCGATCCCTCCTGAAAAAACTAAACTGCGATGATTATTCCGGACTGGTGGCCGCCAGCTCCATTGTCCGGCCCGGAGTTTCCCGTTCGGGCATGATGCAGGAATATATCCGCCGCAAGCATCAGCCGGACAAGGTACATTACCTGCATCCGGTCATGCAGACACTTCTTCAGGAAACCTATGGTGTAATGGTATACCAGGAAGATGTGATCAAGGTTTGCCACCATTTTGCCGGCCTCGACCTCGCCGATGCGGATGTGCTCCGGCGTGCCATGAGCGGAAAATATCGCTCACAACAGGAAATGGACAGACTGACCACGCGATTCCTTGAAGGCTGCAGGGCCAAAGGGTATCCGGATGGGCTTACCCGGGAGGTGTGGAGACAGATCGCATCCTTTGCCGGCTATTCTTTCTCCAAGGCCCATTCAGCCTCATTTGCGGCGGAAAGCTTTCAGAGTCTTTACCTGAAAGCCCACTACCCGCTGGAATTTATGACCGCTGTGATCAACAATTTTGGCGGGGTTTACCGAAGCGAGGTCTATTTTCATGAGGCACGACGACTCGGTGGCAATGTCAGGCTCCCGTGCATCAACCAAAGCCGTCATATGACCCGTTTAAAGGGGAACGACATGTACATCGGACTGGTGCACATCCGGCAACTGGAGCAGAGGACGGTACTGCAGATCATCAATGAGCGCATGCTGAACGGGGAGTACCGGGGACTGGAAGATTTCATACGTCGCACAGGACAGGGGCTGGAGGCTCTTTTGTTGCTGATACGGGCAGGCTGCTTTCGTTTTACCGGACAATCCAAAGCAAAGCTTTTGTGGCAGGCCCACCTGCTTACAGGCAGGAAACAACCAGGTTCCCCCGCACTTTTTGAGCCACCGGCAAGCAAGCTGCAACTGCCTGAACCGGATACGAGCCCTGTACAGGATGCTTACGACGAGATCGAACTACTCGGCTTTCCTGTGTCCGTATCTCCCTTCGGATTGCTGCAGACATCTTTCAGGGGAGACATCAGTGCCGCAGAAATGACCGGGTACAAAGGAAAAACCGTGCGCATGGCAGGATGGCTGGTCACCATCAAAACCGTGCGCACGGTCAATCAGAAAATCATGCATTTCGGGTGTTTCACCGACCACAGGGGGAATTTCTTTGATACCACCCACTTCCCCGCTGCGGCAAGTCATTATCCTTTTTGCGGACAAGGGGTTTACCTGCTGAAAGGAGAGGTCACAGAAGAGTTTGGCCACCCTTCCCTCACTGTGGAAAAGATGGCCAAATTAGCTGTCAGACCTGATCCAAAAGCAGATTAGGCCTCTGCGGCCGGTCCGCCCATATTCATGGGAAGTCCCGGTCCTTCAATGTCCCTGATTTGCCCGTGCATCGACTCAAATTTTGCGATGTTGTCGCGCAAAGCCTTCATGAGCCGCTTGGCATGCTGTGGTGTCATCACCACACGCGACTTCACCCTGGCCTTGGGAACTCCGGGCATCATCCTTACGAAATCCAGCACAAATTCTGTGTTGGAGTGGGTAATAATGGCCAGGTTGGAGTAAACCCCTTCCCTTACATCTTCACCCAATTCAATGTTAAGTTGCTTGTCCTTCTTTTTTTCCTGAGCCATAATGCATTATTTTTTTTCTTCTTCAGCCGTTGTTTCTTTTTCCTTGTTCTTGGACTCCATCAGCAGCTGATACTCTTCCATTGAACCGACAATGATGTTTCCGTATTCACGCAAACCGGTACCGGCCGGAATCTGATGTCCTACAATCACATTTTCTTTCAGTCCTTTCAGGCCGTCAGTCTTCGCATTCACGGCAGCATCAGTCAGTACTTTGGTGGTTTCCTGGAAGGAAGCGGCAGAAATAAAGCTCTGTGTCTGCAGAGAAGCTTTGGTAATCCCCTGCAGTTGCTGACGTGCAGTGGCTCCCCTGGCCTCTCTGGCAGAAACCAGTTTTTTATCTTTTCGCTTAAGGAGTGAGTTTTCGTCGCGCAGCTTCCTGGCAGTAATGATCTGCCCTGCTTTCAGTGACGAATCACCAGGCTCCTCAACCACTTTCTTGCCAAAAATCTCATCGTTCTCCTCCATGAAAGCGACCTTGTTGACAATTTCATTCTCAAGGAAACGCGTGTCACCCGGATCTTCAATAATCACCTTGCGCATCATCTGGCGAACAATGATCTCGAAGTGCTTGTCGTTGATCTTCACACCCTGCATGCGGTATACCTCCTGCACCTCGTTCACAATGTATTCCTGAACCGCCGTAGGCCCTTTAATGGACAGGATGTCGGCAGGGGTTGTCGGACCATCTGAAAGGGGTGTACCCGCTTTCACAAAGTCATTTTCCTGTGCAAGAATCTGCTTGGTCAGCGGAACCAGATAACGCTTTTCATCCCCGGTTTTAGAGGTAATGATCACCTCCCTGTTGCCGCGCTTGATCTTCTTGCCAAAGGAAACAACACCGTCAATCTCAGATACAACAGCAGGATCAGATGGGTTTCGTGCCTCAAAAAGCTCCGTGATCCGTGGCAAACCACCGGTAATGTCACCGGATTTACCAACAGCCCGTGGAATTTTGGCAATGATGGTACCGGGTTTTACTTCCTTATTGTCAGTGATCACCACATGGGCACCCACAGGCATATCATAAATCCTGAGAATTTCTCCGTCATTACTGACAATACTCAGTGACGGGTTCCGGGTCTTATCTTTGGACTCGGTGATCACCTTCTCATGATAACCGGTTTGTTCGTCAGAGTCTGTACGGTAAGTGGTACCCTCAATCATGTTGTTGTAAACCACTTTACCCGTTTTATCCGATACGATCACGGCATTGTAAGGATCCCATTCACAGATCAGGTCTCCTTTTTTCACCTCATCACCATCTTTATTATACAGGTTTGCACCATAAGGAATATTCTGGCTGGTGAGCACCATCTGGGTGTTCTTGTCCACAATACGCATCTCAGCTGAACGACCGATTACAACCTGGTACTCCCTGCCTTCCTCATTGGTAAAGGGAACCGAGCGAAGCTCGTCGATCTCCAGCACCCCGTCATATTTGGCATTGACTTTGGAGGCTGTAGCAATATTTGAGGCGGTACCACCAACATGGAATGTACGGAGGGTCAGCTGCGTACCGGGCTCACCGATTGATTGAGCGGCAATCACACCAACCGACTCTCCTTTCTGCACCATCCGGCCTGTGGCCAGGCTCCTTCCGTAACATCTGGCACATACACCTACTTTGGATTCGCAGGTGAGCACCGAGCGGATCTCTACCGCTTCAATGGGGGAGTCTTCAATCACCTGGCAAATTTCCTCGGTCAGCTCACCGCCGGCCTCAACAATCAGTTTGCCGGTGGTGGGGTGATAAATATCATGGAGACTGTTACGCCCAAGTATTCGGTCGTACAGGGTTTCCACGGTCTCTTCGTTGTTCTTGAGCGCAGTAGCCGTGAGCCCCCTGAGTGTACCACAGTCTTTCTCAGTAATGATCACATCTTGTGCCACATCGACCAGACGACGGGTCAGGTAACCGGCATCAGCCGTTTTAAGAGCTGTATCTGCCAGACCCTTACGGGCACCGTGTGTGGAGATAAAGTACTCAAGTACCGAAAGTCCTTCTTTAAAGTTTGAGAGGATGGGGTTCTCAATAATCTCACCGCCATTGGCACCAGACTTCTGGGGTTTGGCCATAAG
>PWIY01000233.1 GCA_003560215.1 Bacteroidales bacterium
ACGTCCCCTGCGCATCGATGGTCGGCAGCCGCACCCGGCCCTGCCGCGCCAGTCCATCCAGCCCCGCCATGTAGGCATCAAAAATCCGCCGCCTTGCCGCGATGATCGTCTCGGCCATCTCCAGCTGGGCATACAGAAACGCCGCCACCATATCGCCGGGCAGATAGCTCGACCCGATGTCCACCCACGTGTACTTGTCCACTTCCCCCCGGAAAAACCGCCGCCGGTTCGTTCCCTTTTCCCAGATGATTTCGGCCCGCGCCGCCATCTCCGGGTCGTTGATCAAAAGCGCGCCGCCTTCGCCGCTGATGATGTTTTTGGTCTCGTGAAACGACAAGCACCCCAGATCCCCGATCGTCCCCAGGCACCGCCCCCGGTGCGTGCTCAAATGCCCCTGGGCCGCATCCTCGATCACTTTCAGCCCCTTGTCTTGCGCCAGATCCATGATCGCGTCCATCTCGCACGGCGTCCCCGCGTAATGCACCGGCACGATCGCCTTTGTCCGCTCCGTCACCGCCGCCGCCGCCAGCTGCTCGTCCAAATTCAGGGTGTCTTCCCGTATATCCACAAACACCGGCACCCCGCCTCTCAGCACAAACGCGTTGGCCGTTGACACAAAGGTAAAAGAGGGCATGATCACCTCGTCGCCGGGGCCAATATCGCATAAAATGGCGGCCATCTCCAGCGCGGCCGTGCACGAATGGGTCAGAAGCGCCTTTTTCGCCCCCAGGGTCTTTTCCAGCCACGTCTGGCACTTCCCGGTAAACGGCCCGTCCCCGGAAATCCGACGGTTCTCGTTGACGGCCCGGGCAATGTAGTCCAGCTCCTTGCCCGCGATGTAGGGGCGGTTGAAGGGGATGGTCGGGTCTTTTGCCATGAAATGCTGCCTTTGGGTTGTGTTTTGATGCGCTTTTTTTTCGTTCCCCGCAGGGGCGGGAAACGATAAGGGCACGTTTATCGTTCCCCGCTCCTGCGGGGAACGCGAACGCCTCGCACCTCAAGGTAAACTATCTTTTATGGCTCGAAATATCAAACATTTTTCCGGATTTCATTATCCCCCGCTCACTCCCCCTCGTTCCCCTCCTCACTCTTAATCGTTTCCCGCTCCCGCGGGGAACGCATCGCATATTCCTTTCCCCTTGCACATAAACCATTTATACAATAGAATAAACATATGCAGTCCAACAAAATAGTCGCAACTTATCGACGGCTTCGCGAAGGCCCCTTGTGGCGGTTGCTGGCGGCGGACAGCGGGCCGGTCGTCATCGGCCTGCTCCAGAACAATCTCCTGGAAGGCGAGCGCAAGGTCCCGGCGTCCATCCTTTACGAGCGCCTGGAGCGGGATCTGGAGGATTTGCGTGCGCTGGGGGAGTCGATGCCCCAGGCCGCCCAGGGGTATGTGGCGGACTGGTTGGCGCGGGGATGGCTGGTAAGGCGTTTTCCGGCCGGGGCAACCGAGGAGGAGTATGAGCTGTCCGCACCGGCTGCCGAGGCCATCCATCTTGTCCGGGATATGGTCGAACCCCGCACCGCCGTGACCGGAAGCCGCCTGGCAACGGTTATCAACCAGCTTGTGCGCCTGTCCGAGGATACCGACACCAATCCCGAAAGCCGCCTGGAGTCCCTCCTGGCCGAGCGGGAGCGTATCGACCGCCAAATCGAAGAAGTCCGCGGAGGACGTTTTCAAACCATCGGCGAGGATCATGCCCTGGAACGGACCCGGGAGATCATCGCCCTGGCGGATGAACTGGTTGCCGATTTCAGGCGGGTTCGGGATGATTTCGAAAGGTTGAACCGCACGCTGCGCGAGCAGATCATGGACGAAAGCGACAGCCGGGGGGATGTGCTCAAAAGTTTGTTCGCGGGCATCGACGTTATCGCGGAAAGCGAATCCGGCCGTACGTTCAATGCCTTCTGGCGGCTGCTGACCGACCCGGAGCAGAGCGGAGCCCTGGAGGAGGCCATCGAAACGCTGTTTAACCGGGAATTCAGCCGCCACCTGGATGTGGACGAGCGGCGCTTCCTGGTGCGCCTGGTTCACACCCTGCTCGACCAGGGCGGCATGGTCCACGAGGTTCTGCAGCAGTTTTCCCGCAGCCTGAAACAGTTCGTCCAGAGCCGCGAATACCTCGAACAGCGCCGCATCAACCGGCTCATCAAGGATGCCCAGCGCGCCGCCATGGCGCTCCGGAATGACGTGAAGGCCACGGAGCGGCTCGATTTTCAGCTGGCGTTGACCGGTGCCCGCTTTCGCTCCGTGTCCCGGTGGGTTTTGTTCGACCCCTCCCATAACACGCTGGAAAAAGGAATGGCACTTGGCGACGCCCCGGAAATCGGTATGGCGTCGGTTGCCGCCCTGGTGTCGCAATCGGAGATCGACTTTCGGGCCCTGGCGGAGGCCGTCCGGTGCTGCCTCATGGAACGCTCCCAGGTCAGCATCGGGGAGGTGCTGGAGCGGTTTCCCGCCCCCCAGGGGCTGGGCAGCGTTGTGGGATACATCGCCCTGGGCAGTCGAAGTGGCGTGCCTGCCGCAGGCAGCACGGAAGCGGTGCAATGGTGCGGCGGGGACGGGCAGAAACGCCGGGCCCGGATCCCGCTGATTTATTTTGTGGAGGAAAATATTCATGCACTCGGATGATCCGTCCGTTGACCGGTTTTTTGACCACGCCCCGGCTGGCCTGTATCCCGATGACCACGGCCTGCTTCCCGCGGACACCCGCCGCGTAATGGTTCAGCTGCTGGCAGGGCCGTTTGTGGATGGCCGCCGGCATTCAAAGTTATGGCCCGTTTTGATGCGCGACGAGGCGGTGATTCGGAGCCGCCTTTCCGAACTCTTCCTGGAGCTTGTTGTGGACGCCGATCAGCAGGTCGCCTTTATCCGCCAGGCCGAAATCGACGATTTGGAGACGCCTATTCTGCTGCGCCGTGCTCCCTTGACGCTGATCGACTCGGTGGTCCTGCTCTACCTTCGTCAATGCCTGACCCGGGCCGATGTCCGCGGCGAGCGGGCCGTGGTGGACGCCGTGGAAATCGTGGAGAATGCAAGTCCTTACCAGCGGGCGGCCAGCACGGACCATGCCGGATTTAACAAAAAAGTCCAGGCGTCCATTCAGAAAATGAAAAAAAACAGCATTCTGCAAAAGATTCGCGGCGCAGGAGATCGCTACGAGATATCGCCCACGCTGAAGCTTTTGTTTTCTGCGGATCAGATCGCCGCGCTGTGCCGGCAGTACGAGGCCCTGGCCGGGGAGGGTGAAAAAATATATGTGGATGCGGAAGGCGCAGGCGCTTTAGGCGCTGTAGGCGATGCAGAGAATACGCAAAATGTAAAAATTCCGGAATACGGGGAAGATGCGGAAGACGAGGAGGATGACGCATGAAGGGCGAAACGGACGCGATCCGCTTTTTTTCCGGGCGCGAGCAGTTTCGGATGCGCCGGCTGCAGGTTTTCAACTGGGGTACTTTTGACGGGCTACACGATATTCCCATTTCCGAGCGCGGTTTTTTGTTTGTCGGTCGTTCGGGATCGGGCAAGACGACACTGCTGGATGCCTTCTCCGCGCTGCTGGTGCCGCCCCGGTGGATCGACTTCAACGCGGCGGCGCGGGAAGCGGCGCGCCGGGGCCGCGATCGGAACCTGGTCACTTACGTTCGCGGTGCATGGTCCGAACAGAAGGACAACGCCAGCGGCGAAATCGTCACCCG
>PWIY01000108.1 GCA_003560215.1 Bacteroidales bacterium
AGGTGTAAGCATTGTACTGACTGTGTTCCTGGTTGTGGGTATTGTTCAGGTTCCCTGATAAATTGGCTGTGATGTTGAGCCTCTCGGTGGCCTGAATGTCCAGGTTGGCTATGGCCGAATACCTTTCAAACTCATAACCCCTGATTGCGCCGGTTTCATTGTAATAGGTTCCGGACAGGTAGGCACTGACCCTTTCTGTGCCACCATTATAGCTGAGGGTGTATTCGTGGGCAACCCCATTCTGTGTGGCGATATCGAGCCAGTCGGTATCGGTTTCCAGTAACTGGGATCCGAACCACGGGCTGTCGTTCCAGCTTTCATGATAATTATACAGTTCCTCCGAGTTCATCAGGGAGAAATTCCCCCGGTGCAGCCTGGTAAAGCCTGTGTTGGAGTGGAAGCTGAGCTGAGAAACACCATCTTCGGGTGATTTGGTCTGAACCAGAATCACACCGTTTGCTGCCCTTGATCCGTACAATGCGGTGGCAGATGCATCTTTCAGAACGGTCATGCTTTCCACATCGGCCGGGTTGATGTTGGGCTCACTGTGGCCCACCGGCACACCATCCACCACCCACAGTGGTGCATTGGTTGTATGGATGGAACCACGGCCCCGGATGTTGATACTGGCAGTTTCTCCAGGTCTTCCCGATCCGGTACGTGCGTATACCCCGGTTGCTTTACCCTGTAACATAGAGGAAAGTCGGGGGGTAAACACATCGCTGAGATCGTCAGAGGAAAGTCCCACTACCGAACCGGTGAGGTTGGAACGTGGGGTGGAGCCATAGGCGATCACCACTGTTTCGTCCAAAAGGTCCACAGTGGGTTCCATCTCCACATTGATCACTTCTCTGCCCTCAACGGGAATCTCTTTGGTGTCGTAACCGATGAAGGAGAAAACCAGCGTGGCCTCAGCGGGAAGGGTTAAAGCATACTCCCCGTTCATATCGGTAACAGTCCCGCGAGTATCGTCCCGCTGAACCACATTTACTCCGGGAAGGGTTTCCCCGGTGTTTTTATCGGTAACGGTACCTGTAACGGTCACCTCGTTCATTGTTGTGGCACTGGCCGCCTGGGCACTGATTGTGCCATAAAACCCCAGTAGAACAAGGATAACCAGGGTGTGCAGGCCGAAAGCCGGCAACCAGTCAGGTTTTTTGTTGCGGAAGTTTTTCGCTTGAAAAACTTTGTTGACATTGTTATTCATACATCTGTTGTTTTTTATGTGTGTTATTGTTTTTTGGTGCATCACTCCCTTACCTCAAACACTTCAATGGTACTGAGGTGGGTCCAGCTGCCACTGCCATAAGTATCCAGGATACGAATGCGGAAATACCGGGAGGTGAAATTTTCACCAAACACCATTTCCTGAACTTCATCAACCGGCTCAACCGGAAGGTCTGGCTGAGACTCCCATACTGTCGTCCAGTCGGTTCCGTTGTCACTTACCTGAAGGTCAAAGTGATTAGGCCTGTCACCTATGCCACTTGGCTGACGGAACGTATAGCTGAAACCGCCGATCCGCTCTTCTGCTTCAAAAGTGATCTGAATCCAATGCGGCAGTGGTTCAACCCCTGACGACCAGGCAGAGTGCCAATAGGTTGAGGGGTCGCCGTCCAGCAGGTTTTCGTATGGCCCTTCGGTTGGCTCCTGTGTCCAGGCTTCAACCATGTCGGGGGTCAGTTCGTGAACGATGTTCCCGGCCAGTTCAGTTTCAAAAGTCATGGTTTCACCATAAGCCACCCCTTCTTCATTGGCTGCGTAGGCGCGAACATAATACAGGGTTTCATCGTTGAGGCCACCCAAATGACTGGTGAACTCCCTTTCTGTTACGCCATCAATGGTGTAATCTCCGTCACTGGTATAGTGATCGGATACAGTGGGGTTGTCGGATGTGCTCCATACTACTCCCATGGCGGTGATGTTCATGCCCCCGTCGTCGGTAATTGTTCCCCCGCTGATGGCTGAATCGTGGGTAACATCCGTCACTTCGGCGGTCACTACCACAGGCAGTTCCCCGTCATCTTTGCTGCAGGCCACAAAAATGGTTGCGCTTATTGCCAGTATGGCCAGCATGAATGTAAAAATGTTTCTTTTGTGGTTTTTCATGATGTGATTGTTGGTTGTGTTGAATAAAATCGTTACGACTGTTTTTTTAGATGATTATATACATGTTAATTGATAAAATAACCAAAAGGTGGTGCAATATATTAAATAAATTTAAAAACAAAAAGAAAAAACAAAAAATTAACATTATATTTGTGGTACTTACACAAATTAAATTAATCTAACATGAAACTTTATCGTATGAAATCCTTTCAATATGCGTTAATGACCCTGATAACAGGATTATTGATCGTAATACCTGTTTCCTGTAATGATGAAAATGGTGAGGCATTGCCTGACCCGGAATATGCCTTTTCGGTTCCCACGGAAGGAAACACCTGGATGATCCGTAACCCGGACGCAGACCTTCCCCAGGTAAGCAACCCGGGTGACTTATCCTGGAGCGATCCGGAATTGATCTTTCGGACCTATTTCAGGGTGGAGGAATCAGGTGAACTTGATGTTGGGATACGTGCCAGGGTGGAGTCCGGAACTTCCGTGCTTGAGACGAATTTTGCAGGCCAGACCGGCGAGCTGGAGGTTTCAGATCAGGCCGATACAGATTATTATGTGGGCACCTTCGACATTGAAACTCCCGGCTACTACTATCTGGATATCAAAGGTATTAGCAGGGAATCGCTTGATTTTGCCGACGTTGGCCATGTCCTGCTCGGAGGAAGTGCCACCGGGTCAGGTATACATTATATAGATGAGGATTATTATTACTGGGGTCGTCGCGGTCCCTCCGTTCATCTGACTTATGACATCCCGGATGAGGCATCGGAGGTACGTTGGTTTTACAATGAGGTCACCGTGCCTGAGCACAATGATGTGATCGGATCCTTTTATATGGCCAATGGTTTCGGGCAGGGATATTTTGGTTTTCAGGTGAACTCGGAACAGGAAAGAAGGGTGTTGTTTTCAGTATGGAGTCCTTTTGAAACAGACGACCCGTCAGAGATCCCGGAGGATAAGCGGGTGGAATTGCTGGAACAGGGCGAAGGAGTAACTGTGCAGGATTTTGGTGATGAGGGATCCGGCGGACAGAGTTTCCTCCGCCATGACTGGGAAGCAGGTACCACTTATCGCTTTCTGCTTCGGGGTGAGCCTGCCGGAGACAACAGGACCCACTATACAGCTTATTTTTATGCCCCCGAAACCGGTCAATGGCAACTAATCGCTTCCTGGCGCCGGCCTGAGACAGACACCTTCCTGACGGGAATCCACTCTTTTCTTGAGAATTTTTATACCCGGACTGGCCCGCTTCCGCGGAAAGCTTATTACAATAATCAGTGGATCAAGGACACTTCCGGCAACTGGTATGAGCTGACGAGGGCTCGCTTTACGGCCGATGCCACGGCGCGTGACGAAGCAAGGCTGGACTATGCAGGTGGCTTTGCCGGAGAAGAGGAAGGGTTTTTTATGAAGAACTGCGGGTTTTTCGATGAAACAACAGATATTGACACCTATTTTACACGACCTCCGTTGAATGAACAACCGGATGTGGATCTGTCAGAATTGCCCTGAGCGGATGTGCCAACCCAGGTGGGTATACAGGACAATAGCCCGGAATGCAAATGCACCGGGCTTTTTTGA
>PWIY01000043.1 GCA_003560215.1 Bacteroidales bacterium
AGCTGGTGATCCGCGATCAGAAAGGCCTGGAAGAGCCCCGGACAATTGCCCTCCCTGAGCCTTCGTTCTTTTTCCGGCCGGAGTGGTCGCCCGACGGCCGGTACATTGCTTACACCGATACCCATCTGAATCTTTTTTATGTGGACATCGAAACCGAAGAGGTGAACCTGGTGGACACCGACCGTTATGTGACCCCCGAACGAACCATGCACCCGGTCTGGTCGCCCGACAGCCGGTGGATTGCCTATGCCCATACCCTGGAAAGCATGTTCAAGGCCATCGTGCTCTATAACGTGGAAACCGGTGAACGGATCCAGGCAACTGACGGAATGGCTGACGCCATTACCCCGGTCTGGGATGCATCAGGCGACTATCTCTATTTTCTGGCCAGTACCGATTATGGTCCGAATACCGGCTGGCTCGACATGAGTGCCTATGACAGCCCCATCAACCGCTCTCTGTATGTGATGGTTCTCGCGGAAGATGGAAAATCGCCGCTGCTGCCCAGAAGTGATGAGGAGGAAACCGATGACAATGATGAGGACAATGACAGTGAGGATGAAAACGATGATCTGGTTCGCATTGACGCCGAAGGACTTATGAACCGCATTGTGGCGGTTAATATTCCGGCCAGGGATTACGGCGGACTGGTTGCCGGTCCGGAGGGTCATGTGTTTTACCTGGAAAATGTGCCCAGGCAGTTTGGCCAGACCCTGCATCGTTACAGTTTTGCATCGCGCGAATCGGAAGAGTTTCTGTCGCCCGTATTGCATGCGGTAACCTCGCAGGACAGGGCTTCCCTGCTTTACCGCAGCGGCGCCACCTGGGGCATTGTCAATACCACCGGCAGGACACCCAACGTGGGAGAGGGCAGGCTGGCGGCTGTCGGCAATATCAGCATGCGAATTGAGCCAAAAAAGGAATGGGAACAGATGTTCAGGGAAGGCTGGCGCCTGCAGCGAGATTTCCTTTACGTGGATAATGTTCACGGTGCACCCTGGGATGAAATCTATGACTGGTACAGGCCCTGGGTGGATCACGTCAGGCATCGCACCGATCTGAACTATGTGATCGAGATCATGGGCGGCGAAGTGGCTGTGGGCCATTCCTATGTGCGTGGAGGCGATATGCCTTCTGTGGATCGTGTACCTGTGGGGCTTCTGGGCGCTGATTATGAAGTGGCAGGAGGCCATTACCGTATTAAAAAGATCTATGACGGAGAAGACTGGAACCCCACACTGCGTGCCCCTCTTTCTGCTCCCGGAATTGATGTGCATGAGGGGGACTACCTGCTGGCGGTAAACGGTGTTCAGGTTGATGCATCCGTCAACCTGTACCAATATTTTGAGGGAACGGCAAACCGTCAGACCACAATCCGCGTAAACAGTGAGCCTGTGATGGAAGGTTCCCGCGAAATTATTGTCGTTCCTGTTGCCAATGAGAATCAGCTTCGCATGATGAACTGGGTGGAGGGCAACCGCCGCCTGGTTGATGAATTGTCGGACGGGCAACTGGCCTATGTGTATGTGCCCAACACCAGCGGGGCGGGCTATCAGTTTTTCAACCGCTATTATTTTGCCCAGCAGCACAAAAAGGGTGCAGTGATTGATGAACGCAACAACGGTGGCGGATCTGCCGCTGACTATATGGTCGACATCATGAACCGCCAGCTTCATGGTTACTTCAACTCCAAGGCCGCTGACAGGCGTCCGTTTACAACGCCGATGGCCGGAATCTGGGGCCCCAAGGTGATGGTTATCAATGAAAGAGCCGGATCCGGCGGCGACCTGCTGCCCTACATGTTCCGCAACCTGGAGATCGGTCCCATCGTGGGAACTACCACCTGGGGAGGTCTGGTCGGCATCTGGGACACACCGTCATTTATTGACGGCGGAATGATGCAGGCCCCGAGGGGCGGTTTCTTTGATACCGACGGCGAATGGGCTGTGGAAGCTGAGGGTGTGGATCCGGATATTGAAGTGGAACAGTGGCCAAGTGAGGTGATCCGTGGTCATGATCCGCAGCTGGAACGTGCTGTTGAGGAAGCCTTGCGTCTGCTTGAAACAGAAGGCATTGAACTGAAGTCTGAACCTGATCCTCCTGTAAGGTACCGCAGGCCTGAAAGGGATAACTGATCTGATTTGCAGGCAATTTCAATCAATTATACAACCAACATGTTTAATTATTCACTTTAACCACCTTTATCAGTATGAAACGATTATTTTTATTTTTAATTCCAATCACTATGATGTTTGCCGGTTGCGGGGGACAACAAGACAATCCCTTTTTTGCCGAGAAATACAACACACCTTTTGAGGTTCCTCCTTTTGATGAAATAGACAATGAACACTTTTTGCCTGCCATTGAAGAGGGAATCAAAAGACACAAGGCGGAGATTGAGGCGATTATCAACAACCCGGAAGAGCCGACATTTGAGAACACCATCGTGGCCTATGACCAGGCCGGTGAAATGTTGAGCAGGGTAAACAGCGTATTTGGCGGACTTCGCAGTGCAGAAACCAATCCGCGCATGCAGGAGATTGCCCGTGAAACAACTCCAATGCTTTCGGCGCACAGCAACTCCATCCGCATGAACATGGACCTGTTCGAAAGAATTGAGGCCGTGTATGAGCAGCGCGAGGAAATGGGTCTTGACCAGGAGCAGAAGCGCGTCGTTGAAATGTACCACCGTGACTTTGTACGCAGTGGTGCGGCTTTGTCGGATGCTGACCGTGAAAGGCTTGGAGAGATCAATGAAAGAACCTCCATGATTTCCCTGCAGCTGGGTGAAAACGTCCTGGCGGAAACCAATAATTTTCAGCTGAAGCTGGAAACTGAGGAAGACCTGGCCGGCCTCCCGGAAAGTGTACGTTCTTCTGCAGCTGATGCGGCAGAAAGCGCCGGTGTGGATGCACTCGGTATCGTTACCCTGCACAATCCGAGCTGGATTCCTTTCCTTACCCATTCTGAGCGCCGTGACCTTCGCGAAAAGGTATTCAGGGGGTATTTCATGCGTGGCGATCAGGACAATGAGTATGACAACAAAGATCTCTTTGCAGAGCTGATGCAATTGCGCCGGGAAATGGCCCAACTGCTCGGTTACAACAATTACGCGGAATACTTCCAGGCCATTCAGATGGCTGAAAAGCCTGAAAACGTGTATGATTTTCTGTATGAACTCTGGGAGCCTTCACTGGATCTTGCCAAACACGAGCTTGAGCAGATGCAGGCCATTATTGACCGTGAAGACGGTGGTTTTGAGCTGGAGTCATGGGACTGGTGGTATTATGCAGAGCGTCTTCGCAAGGAACTGCATGACCTGGACGATGCAGAGTTGCGCCCCTATTTTTCCATTGACAACGTGAAGCAGGGCAACTTCTTGCTGGCCAACAAATTGTTCGGCCTCACCTTTGAACCCCGTCCGGAGGTACCGGTGTATCACGAAGAAGTTGAAGCCTATGAGGTGTTTGACCACGACGGCAGCCACCTGGGTATCCTGTTTATTGATCCCCATCCGCGGCCGGGCAAGCGCGGCGGTGCATGGTGCGGAACCTATCGCAGCGGAACCTACAGGGACGGAGAAAAAATCTATCCCATTGTGACCATCGTGATGAACTTTACCCGTCCTTCAGGCGGACAGCCAGCACTGTTGACCTTTGATGAAACCACAACGTATTTCCATGAGTTCGGACATGC
>PWIY01000237.1 GCA_003560215.1 Bacteroidales bacterium
CCTCGGGGGCCGGCAAGACAAGTATTGTAAGGGAGATCCTGAAAAATACGCCCCAGCTTGCCTTTTCCGTTTCTGCCTGCAGCCGGCCCAAGCGACCAGGGGAAACAGACGGAAAGGATTATTACTTCCTGTCGCCGGAAGAGTTTCGCTCCAGGATCAATGAGGGTGCTTTCCTCGAATGGGAAGAGGTATACCCGGGAAGTTACTACGGCACATTGCTCAGCGAAGTGGAAAGGTTATGGGACAAAGGGAAGCATGTGGTTTTTGATGTGGACGTTGCCGGCGGAATAACCATTAAGAAACAATTTCCGGACAGAACACTGGCCATTTTCATCAAACCCCCTTCAATGGAGGAACTGAGAAACAGGTTGGTAAACAGAAACACAGAAACACCGGAAAGCCTGGAAAAGAGACTGGGGAAAGCCAGGCATGAGTTGTCATTTGCCGGGGATTTTGACCAGGTGGTGGTAAACGACAAACTGGAGGATGCCGTCAGAGAGGCTGATTCCCTGGTTCGTGCATTTATCAGTAGCAACAATTACCCACCGGCGTCATGAACAAACCAATCACGGGCCTGCTGTTCGGATCATTCAACCCGGTGCACACCGGCCATATGATCATTGCACAACATTTTGTGCAGCACACAGCGATCCGCGACGTATGGTTTGTGCTGTCCCCGCAAAATCCTTTCAAAACCGGAGAAAAAATGCTCAGCGAGGAAGACCGGCTGAGCTTGTTGCGTCTGGCAGTGGAAGACAATCCTGCATTCCGGGCCTGCGACATTGAGCTGTCCATGAATAAGCCTTCCTTCACCATCAATACGCTGAAGGAGTTAAAGGCCCTTTATCCGGAAAGAGATTTTATTTTACTTATCGGATCCGACAACCTGGACGCATTTGACCAATGGAAAAACTACAGGGAGATTCTTTCCCTGCTGACCATTTATGTTTACCCGCGGTCTGACAAACCCACCTCGCCTTTTTTCGACCTGCCCAATGTGAAACTAATTGAAGCCCCCCGCATTGAGATTTCATCCTCCGGCATCAGGAAAGACCTTGCGGAAGGGAGGGATACCCGTTACCTTCTGCCTGACAAGGTTCTTGAGTACATACGGGAAAAGAAATATTACAAAACCCCGGGCAGGGTGTAACCGTGGCTGCCTGCAACCCGGGAGGGCAACCGGGCAGACTATTGAAAGACCAGGCAGCTCATCCCCTGCTATATGGTCATCTCCCTGAAGATCTCCTCCAGTGACTGGTCCTGTTGCTCCATCGACAACAGGACAAGGCCATTGTTTACGGCAAACCGGAAAATATCCGCACGCAGGTCACCCCCTGTTCCTGTAAGAATGCGGTAAACCGACCCTGGCTCTTTGATCACATCCATCACACCGGAAATTTCTTTCAGCTGCTCCACATTCACCTCCCTGTCAAATTCAGCGCGGATAATGCGGCTTGCTTTATTGAGCATCCGTACTTCGGAGGTGGGTGCATCGGCAATGATGCGCCCTTTGTGAATGATCATGACCCGGTTACATACCGCCTCCACCTCCTGCATAATGTGTGTGGAAAGAATCACTGTTTTTGATTTCCCCGTTTCCCGGATCAACTCCCTGATCTCCGCCAGCTGATTGGGGTCAAGCCCCGAGGTGGGTTCATCCAGGATAAGCACTTCCGGGTCGTGAATCAGCGCCTGGGCCAGGCCGACCCTTTGACTGTATCCTTTAGACAGGGTCCCGATGGTTTTTTTGTATTCGGCCTCAAGCCCGGTCAGCCCGATCATTTCATCCACCCGTTGTTTACCCTTACGCCCAAGCTGATGAACCCCGGCGGCAAACATCAGGTATTCTTTCACATACATATCATTATACAGCGGATTGTTTTCAGGCAAATACCCGACTCTTTTTTTGACACTGCGGGGATCTTCTGCCACATCAAAACCACAGACCCTGACCTGACCTGCCGACTGCGGCAAATAACAGGAAATGATCTTCATCATGGTAGATTTCCCTGCCCCGTTGGGGCCAAGCAGCGCCACCACTTCTCCCTGGCTGATCTGAAAACTTACATCATCCAGGGCCTTTTGTTGCCCGTAAAACTTCGTAACATTGGCCGCCTGTAAAGACATATCACATTGTGTATTTACACGAAATTAGTAATTTTATCACATAATCAACCATCCGGCAACAGCAAAGCATTAAGGAAAAAGAACTTCGTGGAAGGCATTGTAATCAAATCAACGGGAAGCTGGTATAAGGTATTGACGGAAGAGGGTCAGCGGATAGACTGCCGGCTCAGAGGCCGCATCAAACTCGCCGGTTCCAAGGCAACCAACCCCCTGGCTGTCGGAGACAGGGTAAGACTGCATGCTGAGGAGGGAGGCGGTGTAATCGAAGAAATCCTGGACAGGAAAAATTACATCATCCGAAAAGCCACCAAACTCTCCCGGCAAACCCACATCATTGCAGCAAACATCGATCAGGCTGTGATCATTGCCACCCTGGCCTATCCCAGAACCTCCACCGGCTTCATTGACCGCTTTCTGGTAACCTGTGAGGCCTACAGCATTCCGGCTGTAATTGTATTCAACAAATATGACCTGATTGCCGGCACTTCCTCCCGCGACAAGCTGGATGATTTAACAAAGATCTATGAAGCGGCCGGGTACCGTTGCCTCCATACGTCGGCCACCGAAGGCATCAACCTGGATCTGTTCAGTGAATTGCTCCGGCACAGGATTTCATTGCTGTCGGGGCACTCAGGCGTGGGCAAGTCCGCACTGATCAACGCCATCGAACCCGGGCTCAACCTGAAAGTACAGGCTGTTTCAAAGGCCCATAAAAAAGGGAAACATACAACCACTTTTGCAGAAATGTTTCACCTTTCCAACCAAGGGGCAATCATTGACACCCCGGGGATCAAGGAATTCGGACTGGTGGACTTTGAAGCCTGGGAGCTTTGCCATTACTTTCCTGAGATGCGAAACCTGTTCAACCAATGCCGTTTCGACAACTGCACCCATCTGAACGAGCCGGGATGCCGCGTAAAGGAAGCAGTAAATGCTGGAGAGATCAGCATATCACGATACGAAAATTATCTGAATATGCTTCTGGGGGGAGAAACACGAAAAAAATCCTGAAATAACCGTTATATGAGAGTGATCATTCAGAAAACAGCAAAGGCTTCGGTAACAATTGACAATGAAGAAAAGGATGCCATCGGAAAGGGCATGCTGGTTCTGTTGGGGATAGAAGATGCCGATACCCGTGAGGATATTGACTGGCTGGCTGGAAAAATCAGCCGTTTGAGAATATTCAATGATGAAAACGGGGTCATGAACAAGTCGGTACAGGATGTGGGCGGAGAAATTATGGTGATCAGCCAGTTTACCTTACATGCAAGTACAAAGAAAGGAAATCGGCCGTCTTACATCAGGGCAGCAAAGCCGGATCACGCTGTTCCCATGTATGAGGCTTTTATCAAGGCCCTGGAAGAGGAAACTGGTTGCAGAACCTGCTCCGGGGAATTCGGGGCTTACATGCAGGTATCACTGACCAACGACGGCCCGGTGACAATCATGATTGACAGTAAAAACAAAGAATGACCGGAGTTTTTAATACGCCCACTTTACCCAGACAGCGCCCCAGGTAAAACCGCCTCCGAAAGCAGTAAGAATCAGGTTGTCGCC
>PWIY01000147.1 GCA_003560215.1 Bacteroidales bacterium
CCGCTGGCGCGCATGACACCGGCTTCGGGATCCATCACGGGGGTGATATATATGGTGTCGCCTTCCTGCAGCACCTGGGCGTCCAGAATGCCCATGTCGCTGATGGTGATCAGTTCAATGTCGGGTGGCATTACCGTGGCCGAGGCTGTAATGCTGATTGATGCGCCGCGCCGCTCCTGCTCCTGCGTCATCCCCGCAAAGGGGATAAGAAACAGTAATATTGCCAAGATATGTATCTGGTTGGATTTCATCACCGTAAAATTAACAATATCTGTACCAAGATAATTAAAAAGCTATCATTGAGCAAACTATCAGTTTTTGGTTTTTTGCGGGGTCTTCGTTTATGCAATAAATCTTGTGGTATGCAGAAACCTGGTGGTCAGTGGCGGATCCCTGGCCAAATGCACAGGTTACCGGCGTTGTGTTCAGGCTTTATCACATTGTTTGCAGGCTATCGCCCTTGTGTGCGTCTAACGGACATTGTATTCAGGTTTCCACCAATTCTTCCAGTGCTTTTACAATTTCCGGAAATTGTTCAAGCAGCTCCTTGATCCTTTCCAGGTCAAGCGATTCCACTGCCTCCAGCAGCTGGCTGGTAAATGCAACCAGGCTTTCCAACCGGTGATCTTCAGCTGTTTTGCGCAATTGAATCGCAAAGTCTTCGATTTTGAAGAGTACCCAGTGGTCTTTGATGCTTTCCCATTGTGGGATGAATTGTTCGTGAATGATCTCCAGTAAATCCGGGAGCTTATCCAGGGCCTCCGGCGGCAGCTTTTCCCGGTGGGGTGGAACGGGGTTGGTGGCTGGCTGGCCCTGCAGGCCATAAGTTTCCTGGTCTTGCAGGCCATGGGTTTCCCGATATTGCAGGCCACGCGATTCCTGATCCTGCGGGCCGGTTGTCGCTGTTTCATACCGGTGCGGGAGGTGCTGTGCCAGTTTATTCACCAATTCCTGATGTTTGACGGGCTTGTAGAGTTTGTCGTCAAAAAGATCCGGATCGACCTCGTTCTCGTTGTCATGCAGGTATGCTGTGAAGGCGATCAGCGGAATATTTTTGTGGGCAGGGAGTTCACGAATGCGTTCCGCCAGCTGGTATCCATTCATCAAGGGCATCAGCAGATCCACCAATATGAGATCCGGGTGGTGGTTATCCAGGATTTGAAGGGCCTCCTCTGCATCTTTTGCTGCGAGTATTTTCAGCGGGGTGGCGTTGAGCATCACCTCCATTAGCTTCAGGTTTTCCGGGGCGTCATCCACAATCATAACAGTGGCAGGCTCAAACTGAAGTTTGCCTTTTGCTTCGGGTTTGGCTGTCTTGCTTTTTTCTGTTTTGTGAAAGGTCATATCGGGCAGCCTTACAGTAAAGGTTGATCCTTTGCCCGGGGTGCTTTCCACCCCGATGGTTCCCCCCATCCGTTCTACCAGGCGGCGGGTAATGGCCAGTCCCAGACCGGTGCCGCCGTATTGTCTGGTGGGTTGTCCGTCCTGCTGGAAAAAAGGTTCAAAAATCTGTTCCAGTTGTTCCGGTGGAATGCCTGTGCCGGTATCCTGTACCTGCATCACCAGTTCTCCGGTTTTTTCGCCCGTGGGGTTGAAATTCATCCGGATCAAAATGTGCCCTTCATGGGTGAATTTTACCGCGTTGCCCACCAGGTTGAACAGCACCTGTTTCACCCTGACTTCATCCAATTCAATCGTCCCGGGAAAATCATCCGGTATTTCAACCTCTATCCCGAGGCCCTTCTCACGGGCTTTCTCCCGGTAGAGCATCTGCATTTCCCGGATGATGCTGTCCATGCTGGTTGGCTGGGGGTCGATTGATAGTTTTCCGGCCTCCACTTTTGACAGGTCAAGGATGTCGTTCAAAAGGGTCAGCAGCAGCTTCCCACTCGACAGCACTGATTGGAGCATTTTTTGATGGGCAGGGTTTTCGGTCTGCTCATGGAGCGTTTCACTGAACCCCAGAATGGCGTTCATGGGGGTGCGGATCTCATGACTCATGTTGGCCAGGAATTCGCTTTTGGCCTTGTTGGCTCTTTCAGCCTCCTCTTTGGCCTGCTGCAGTGCCCTTGTATTCTCAATTCTTTCAGTTATATCGCGCCCCACGCCCACAGTGCCGGTGATATTTCCTTCATCGTCAAACAGCGGGGTTTTCGATGTGAGCAGCCAGACGGTTTTTCCCCTGGCGTTGGTGATCTGTTCTTCGCGGTTGATCAACGTCTTTCCTTCTTCAATCACGTAGCGGTCGTCGGCCTCGAATTTTGCGGCCATTTCTGGCGGATACATGTCGCGGTCGGTTTTCCCTATCACCTCTTCCTCCGTCACCCCCAGTATGTCCAGTTCCATTTTGTTGGCCAATACTTTTTGCAGGTGCATGTTCTTCACATATACGGTGGCAGGTATGTTGTCGATTACGGTGCGCAGCAGCTGACGCTCCTGTTTGAGTTCTTTCTGGCTCCGGGTGCGTTCGGTAATGTCGTAAACGAGGGTAAAAAGCATTTCTTCACCGCTGATCAATACCGATGAACTGTGAATAAGCACATCCCGGATATTGCCGGAGGCCACTCTGTGCTGGAGCTCGAACATGCCTTTCTTGTGCTTTTTCACATGATTGATTTTCTCTTTGATCTCTTCTTCCGGCATGGGGTTGATCTGGGTGATGCGCATCTGCAGCATGGTTTCTTTTGGCCATCCGTAAAATTCGGTCGCGGCTTTGTTCGCATCCACGATGCGCCCATCGTCAGGATGAATGATCATCTGTACCGCCGGGCTGTTGAAAAAGACCTGCCGGAACCGCTCTTCACTGGCCTGGAGGTCCTCCATCAACGTCATTTGCTTAATGCGGTTATCAAAGATCATGGCCAGCACAAGGGTGGCCAGAGGCAGAAGTATCATCACCGGAAGGATGATTTGGGGAAGAAGCTCCCATGTAACCGGACCGGGAAGCAGGATGGAATAGAAGGTCATGGCCGCATGGATGGCCAGCCCCAGCAGGAAATAGGCCAGGGGGGTTGAATACTTTTTGTTCCGTTTCCGGAGATGGTAAAGCACCACACCCAACAGGGGGGAGGTGACAATCACCATGACTCCCATGAATAATCCGGCACCTCCTGCCCACAGCCGGAACCCCAGGGCAATCAGGGTGGCCACGGCTGCCACAACGGGGCCGCCAAACAGTCCGGCCAGCCCCAGTATCACAGAACGGCCGTCAAAAAAGATGCCTTCCTGAAACTCATAAGAGCTTAACATCCCCACCACAGTTACCACACCGAAAAGCACACCGGATATGATCTTGAGCCGCAATGACTCTCTCCGGAACCACTGCAGCATCAGGCTGTAGATGGCCGCAAGGGCGATCAGGAGTGTGACGTTGTGGATGAATGGCAGGAGGGTCATGGGTTAGTTAGTTGTTGGTTAACGGGTGCTTCGCACCCTTGGTTGTTGGTTCTCATGGGATAGGAACGATGGCGGTAGGCCGAAAACATAGGACGGGGCTAAGAAGTTGTTGGTTGTTGATTTTCATGGGATGCGGTTGGTGGGGGTTGCCCATAGACGGTAAACGGCCCACGTGGTTGTTGGTTAGTCGGGGCTGACGCCCCTCCAGTTGTTAGTTCCGGCGCTAAAGCGCCTGATAGTTGTTGGTTGTTGGTTCTCATGGGCTGTGAGGAATGTTCAGTTA
>PWIY01000100.1 GCA_003560215.1 Bacteroidales bacterium
AGGGTTTCGGTACGCCGAATACGGGAGTCACTTCGCCTGAGGCGGTCGAACAGCGTATCATCGGGCATTGTGACAGGATGACGATCTTCCACGAGGGGCAAGTCTGCCGGAAGCTCAACTTCTTCAAGGAAAAGCGGGATCAGTAAAGCCACCTCGTAATGGTCGCTGTATTCAGGATCAAAGCAATAGGCGTCAGGACGTGGTGCAACCTCCCCCTGCAAATCGGTCGGGAGAAAAATATAGCTTTGCCTTTCAGGCTCCGGATCCCGGTCTGCTGTTTCAATGGGTTCTCCGGGAACGCGGATTTCCTGACCTGCCTGAAGTCCTTCTTCCCTGATTCCGGGGTTCAGGCGATCCAACGCCTCCACGGTTATCCCGAACTGTTGTGAAATGCCAAACCTGGTTTCACCGGGAGACACCTCATACAGGCGGTAATCCACATCTTCTTCAACCTCTGCAACTTGCTCCTGCTGCTGATCTGCCGAGGGAATCCTGAGCACGTGACCTACCTGAAGTCCACCCCGGGCCTGCGGGTTATAGAAAAGAATCTCGTCAATGGACACACCGTATTGCTGAGAAAGGCCAAACAATGTTTCCTGCCGCTGAACTTCGTGTTCGGTGAAATCACCTTTCGGTTCAGGCGCCACTTCCCGGATTTCCACAGGCTCAGTCCTTTTAACATCATCCTCATCAAAGTCTTCTTCGTCAACCGGAATGCGAATCACCCGGTCGTACTGCAACCCATACCTGACATCCGGATTTTCTTCAAGAATAACCTCCTGCTCAACACCATAAGCCCTTGCAATGGAGTAAAGGGTCTGACCCTGAAGTACGGCATGAAGATAAAACGGCTTTTCATCTATGATGTGAATGGTGGTCGAGCGGTTGGTTATCCCGCGGATCTCCTCCTGTTCCTGCCGTTCCTGTTGCTCCTGTCTTTCCTGCCTCTCCTGTGCAATGGAAGGAAATCCTGACTGAAGCAAAAGAGCGACAAAAAATGCAAAAACGAATCGCGTCCCCATATTGAAAAAAGGTTTACTTAAAACACGTCTGTTCCGGGGAAAAAATTGCAATACGGTCATATTATTCCCATTCTATGGTAGCGGGGGGTTTGGAACTGATGTCATACACCACCCTGTTTACACCTTTAACGTTATTGATGATGGCATTGCTGACACGTGCCAGAAAATCATACGGAAGATGAATCCAGTCGGCGGTCATTCCGTCTGTGGATCCGACCGCCCTTAAAACCACGGCATTTTCGTAAGTACGCTCATCCCCCATCACACCAACCGACTGTACGGGCAGCAGAATCGCTGCAGCCTGCCAGACATTGTCATACAATCCCTCTTTTTTGAGTGCCTGGATGAAAAAATGATCCACTTCCTGTAAAATCCTGACCTTTTGGGCATTCACCTCTCCAAGTATCCGGATACCAAGCCCCGGGCCGGGAAAAGGATGTCTCCCCAGGATTGCCGGGGAAATATTCAGGCTGTGGCCAACCTTTCTCACCTCATCTTTAAACAGGCTGTTCAAGGGCTCCACCACTTTCAGGTTCATCAAATCAGGCAATCCGCCCACATTATGATGGGACTTAATTGTCACGGAAGGGCCTTTGACGGAAACCGATTCGATCACATCCGGATAGATGGTTCCCTGGGCCAGCCAGTCCACATCCTCGATCTTGTGTGCTTCCTTCTCAAAAACCTCAATAAACACCCTTCCGATGGCCTTTCGTTTGACCTCGGGGTCTGTCACCCCCTTCAGGGCCTGGAGAAACTGGTCTGCGGCTCTGACTCCCTTTACATTCAGCCCCATATCCTTGTATGAGGCAAGCACCTCCTCAAATTCATTTTTACGCAACAGGCCATTGTCCACAAAGATACAATGCAATTGCTTTCCGATGGCCTTGTGCAGCAATACGGCAGCCACACTGGAGTCGACACCGCCCGACAATCCGAGTACTACTTTGTCTTCTCCGACCTGATCTTTCAGTTTCTGTACCGCATCCTGGACAAAGGACTCAGGGGTCCATTCCTGCGCACAACCGCAAATTTCCACCACAAAATTCCTGAGTAACTGCTGTCCGCGGGTGGTGTGATATACCTCAGGATGAAACTGCAGGCCGTAAGTGTTTTCCTCCGACCTGCCAAAAGCCGCCACACCAATATCATTGGTCCGGGCAAGCAGTCTGAAACCCTCAGGCAGGCGTGTAATGGTGTCCGCATGCGACATCCACACCTGTGATTGCATTTCGATATCGCGGAACAGGGGTTCCCTCTGCTCAATATGAGAGAGAAGGGCCCGCCCGTACTCCCTTGAGGAAGATGCCTTTACCTCTCCCCCGTGCATCACTGTCAGCAACTGGGCTCCGTAACAAATTCCAAGCAATGGAATTTGTTTATCAATCCATGAAAGATCAGGACGAAGTGCTTCTTCGTCCCTGACGCTGAAAGGGCTTCCGGAAAGAATAACCCCTTTAATTCCGGATTGATTGTCAGGCTTGTAATTGTAAGGGTGTATCTCGCAATACACGTTCAATTCCCTGACTCTTCTTGCAATAAGCTGAGTATACTGAGAACCGAAGTCCAGGATCAGAATCATTTCTTGCATGATGCAAAGATAATTATATCATCAATTCATTTGACGAAATACCAGGGGATATAAAAATGCGTTCAGGGTTATTTCTTATTTTTGCATCACCAAAAAATGAGCCATATGACAGTTGCTGATAACCTGCAAAGCATTTTCAAAGAACTTCCGGAACAAGTCAGGCTGATTGCCATTAGTAAAACGAAAACCCCGGACCAGATCATGGAGGCATACAATGCCGGGCATCTTGATTTTGGAGAAAACAAAGCCCAGGAGTTGCTGCCAAAATACGAAGCGCTGCCAAAAGACATCCACTGGCACATGGTCGGTCACCTGCAGTCCAATAAAGTAAAATACATTGCCCCTTTCGTCAAACTGATTCACAGCATCGACAGTTTAAAACTTCTCAAAACTGTTAACAAGGAGGCCCGAAAAAATGACCGGATCATTCAATGCCTGCTGCAATTGCACATTGCCGAAGAAGAATCCAAATTCGGGCTTCAGTATGAAGAAGCCTGCGGGTTGCTGGAAAGCGAGGCTTTCCGCAACATGGAAAACGTGGAAATTTGCGGGTTGATGGGGATGGCCACATTGACCGATAATACCGATCAGATCAGATCGGAGTTCCGCCAGTTGAAACAGTATTTTGACACAATCCGTGAAAGGTATTTTCCCGGTAAAGCCTCGTTCAGGGAAGTATCCATGGGAATGTCAGGCGACTACAGGCTGGCGGTTGAAGAAGGCAGTACAATGGTGCGCATTGGCAGCGCAATTTTCGGAGAGCGTGTTAAATAATTCCCAACCTCTCCGAAAAAAAGGCAGCCGATTGATGGGGCTAAATCATTTTTCTTATTTTTGAAACATCCCTTCGGGGATGTTTTTTTTACCCTCAACAACCAACACCAAAAACCAAACAACAAATGAAAGAGCCAGGCATTACCAAAAGCACAAAGATCAAGGCCCCCGACCTTGCACAGTACGGCATCCATGAGGTCCGGGAAGTCTTTTACAACTTGTCGTATGATGAGCTTTTTGAGCACGAAACCGATCCTGCCCTGGAAGGCTATGAGAAGGGATTTGTCACCA
>PWIY01000006.1 GCA_003560215.1 Bacteroidales bacterium
AAGGGGCCACTCCAAAAGACGGCCCGTCTGCAGGCATTACCATGTTTGCTGCCCTGGCATCTGCATTTACCCGGCGCAAGGTGAAACCCGGCGTTGCCATGACAGGTGAGATCACCCTGCGGGGCAAGGTGTTGCCTGTGGGCGGGATTAAGGAGAAGATCCTTGCAGCCAAACGGGCCGGTGTTCAGAAGGTGATCCTTTCCGATGAGAACCAAAAGGATGTCAATGAAATCAACCCCATTTACCTCAAGGGACTGGACTTTATTTATGTCCGTGAGATGATTGAGGTGGTTGATCACAGCATACTCAAAGAAAAAGTGCTGACGCCCGGGCCTGTATCTGCTTCCGGCAAGAGTTAAATGCTGATTGATAGTTTGTTGTTTAGGATTTTTTTCCTACTTTTGCAGTCCCGTTTGCGGGCCCTGTAAATCTATTGTTCAACCCGGCACCCCGGATTCTTTATTTATTATTTATCCACAAAAACAACCCATACCATCCGGGCGGCCACAGAAACATTTTGAATGTCAGAAGAAAACAAACAAACCGGTCAGAAAGACGACAAGCCGGTTGTAAAGACCAGTGATCAGGCCAAAGATCCCAAAGCCAACACGGAAGAGCTGAAGATCGAAGATCCCAACAAACCGATTGCGGAAGGTGAAATTCCCGTACAAAAGGAGGAATCTGTTTTTGAGGAGCAGGTACCCGGGGAATTCGATTGGGATGCTGCGGATACCAAGCAGGATGATTACTCGAGAGAGGAGCGCAAGCGCTTGGAAAACATGTATGAAGAAACCCTGAAATCCATCGGAGAAGGGGAGGTCATAGACGGACTGGTCGTATCAAAAAATTCCCGTGAGATCGTAGTGAATATTGGGTTCAAGTCGGACGGAGTCATCCCCGCAGCAGAGCTTCGCTATAACCCGGATCTTAAAGTGGGCGATACAATTGAAGTATATGTTGAAAGCCAGGAGGATCAAAGCGGTCAGCTGGTTCTTTCGCACAAGAAAGCGCGTACGCTTCGTTCCTGGGAACGCATCAATAAAGCAAAAGAAAACGATGAGATCATTCAGGGTTACGTTAAATGCCGTACCAAAGGTGGTCTTATTGTGGATGTATTTGGTATTGAAGCCTTCTTGCCCGGCTCACAGATCGATGTGAAACCCATCCGCGATTATGATATTTATGTGGGCAAGACCATGGATTTCAAAGTGGTTAAGATCAACCACGAGTACAAAAACGTTGTGGTTTCGCACAAGGCACTCATTGAAGCTGAACTTGAAATCCAGAAAGCTGAGATCATTGCCAAGCTTGAAAAAGGACAGATTCTGGAAGGTACGGTCAAGAACATCACCTCCTACGGTGTATTTGTTGACCTGGGCGGCGTAGATGGTCTGGTTCATATTACCGACCTGTCATGGGGCCGTATCAACCATCCTGAAGAAATCGTTAAGCTGGATGAGAAGATCAACGTGGTCATTCTCGACTTTGACGAAAACAAGAAGCGGATTGCCCTCGGCCTGAAGCAGCTTACACCCCATCCGTGGGATTCACTGGATCCGGAACTGAAGGTGGGTGATAAGGTGAAAGGTAAGGTTGTGGTAATTGCCGATTACGGTGCCTTCATCGAGATCGCATCCGGGGTGGAAGGATTGATCCACGTATCTGAAATGTCATGGTCGCAGCATCTTCGCACTGCTCAGGACTTCCTGAAAGTGGGTGACGAGGTGGAAGCTGTTATCCTGACGCTGGATCGTGAAGAACGTAAAATGTCGCTGGGTATCAAGCAATTGATGCCTGATCCGTGGGAAAACATCCACGAGAAGTATGCTGTTGGCACGAAGACCAACGCCACGGTTCGCAATTTTACCAACTTCGGAATTTTTGTAGAACTTGAAGAGGGTGTGGACGGACTGATCCATATCAGTGACCTTTCCTGGAGCAAGAAGATCAAGCACCCGGCCGAGTTCACCAAGATCGGTGAGCAGATCGAGGTGGTTGTACTGGACGTTGACAAGGAAAACCGTCGCCTGAGCCTTGGGCACAAGCAGCTGGAGGAGAACCCGTGGGATGTATTTGAGTCAGTATTCACCATTGATTCCGTACACCAGGGAACCATCGTCGGAACTTCCGACAAAGGTGTAATTGTGGCCCTGCCTTATGGCGTGGAAGGTTTTGCCCCCACACGTCATATCGTGAAGGAAGACGGTTCTACCGCCAAGATGGATGAAACCCTTGACTTCAAGGTGATTGAGTTCAATAAAGACAGCAAGAAAATTGTTGTTTCCCATACCAAGGTATTCCAGGACGTGAAGTATGCAGAGCGCGCTTCTGAAGCCGCAGATCGCAAGAGCAAGGAGAAGGCCACCAAGAAGACGGTGAAGAAGATGAAGGATAGCCTGGAGAAAACCACCCTCGGTGACCTGGATGCACTGGCTAACCTGAAGTCGCAGTTTGAAAAAACTGAGGCGTCAGAACAAAAGGCCAAGAAAGAAGAGGCCATCAAGAAGCTGGAAGAGAAGGCGGCAAAGGAGAAGGAAGAAGCCAAAGCTGAGAAGAAGGAAGAACCCAAAGCCGAAGCCAAGGAGGAACCCAAGGCCGAAGCCAAGGAAGAACCCAAAGCCGAAGCCAAGGAGGAACCCAAGGCCGAAGCCAAGGAAGAACCTAAAGCCGAAGAGGAGCCCAAGAAAAAGGCCCCTGCAAAAAAGGCCGCTGCCAAGAAGGAAGAGAAGAAAGATGAGCCTGAGGCAGAAAAGAAGGAAGAACCTAAGGCAGAAAAGAAGGAAGAACCTAAGGCTGAGAAGAAGGAGGCTGTAGAAGAACCTGAAGCCAAAGAGGAATCCAAGGAAGAAGCTAAGGAAGAAGCCAAGGAGGAGCCCAGGAAAAAGGCCCCTGCTAAGAAAAAGGCTGCCGAATCCAAAGATAAGAAGGAAGAGGAAAAGCCTGACGATGACAAACCGGAAGAGGGTGAGGAGAAATAATCCTTCCCTCATCAGGATAAAAGAAAATAGGGTTGGCCGTTTGTGGTCAGCCCTATTTTATTTCAGTGCAAGGAAGAGAATCTCTGCCGGGTGCAGGGCCACACGGCCCGTGCCGTCGTAGATTTGCTGCCGGCAGCTGATGCCGGTGGCTGCAATGATGGCGTCATCATCTGCCTGGCGGATGGCGGGAAACAACAACAGTTCCCCAATTTGCATACTCAGTTCGTAGTTGTCTTTCTCAAAGCCAAAAGCCCCGGCCATGCCGCAGCATCCGCATTTGATCTCCGTGATTTCCGTATTGGGCAGGGCAGACAGCATCTGAACGGTGCTGCTGACCGATGAGAGTGCCTTCTGGTGGCAATGCCCGTGGAGGTAAATCTTCCGTGGTGTTTCGGTAAATGCTTCGGGGGCAATGTTGCCCGACTCCACCTCCCCGGCAATGAACTCATCCAGGGTAAGTACATGGGAAGCAAGCCTGATGGCCTGCTCACGGGCATCTCCTTCAAGGATCTGCAGGTACTCATCACGGAAGCACAGCAAGGCAGAGGGTTCGATGCCCACAAGGGGCTTATCGTCACTGACAAGGTCATGCAGGGCCTCCACATTTCCGGCTGCCACCCCGGCTGCCTGTTTCAGCAATCCTTTGGACAGGTATGTGCGTCCACTTTGTCCGTGCTTTGCGGTCTTTACCCGGTA
>PWIY01000334.1 GCA_003560215.1 Bacteroidales bacterium
TATCTACTTGATGTATGGGGTCAGCTTTCCTTTGCTCTTATATACTGCCCTGGTGTTCACCGCCTTGTATTTGATTTATACTTTTAATCTTGAAGGGGGCAGAAGAAAACTCATAGCATTGAGTGAAGATTTTTACAGTTCCCTGACTTTCTACCCCCTGGTGAGAGGTATTCTCAGCTCGCTGCTCATTTTGGCCATGGCATTCTTCGCAATGAGATTGTGGCAGGACCACAGAAGCTGGCAACAGTCTTTCGAAATTGCGCTGCAGTTCTGGATACCAATCACACTGATTTCCCTTATGGGAGATATGGAGCGCTGGCTGCTCCATAAGCACAGTAAAACCCTGAATCATTAATCACCAGACCAGGGGCATGCTTGGGTTGATGCAGCAAAGGGCACGGAAAGCACAGAGGGTTCAGGCGACTCTCTGCACTTTCCGTGCTCTTCTAATGAAATGTCAGCAGTTAAACACTATTCATACTTTAACGATTCCACAGGATTTTGCCCGGCCTGCTTCAACATCAGTCCGTTTACAATGCCAAGGGCCAGCAGCAAGCCGGTCAGGCCGGCAAGGAGAAACACCCAAATCGTCACCTCAGTGCGGTAAGCAAACTGATCCAGCCACCTGCTCATCAGGTAGAATGTCAAAGGCCAGGCAATAACATTGGCCAGGAAAATGAGCAAGGCAAATTCTCTGGAGATCATGGCAGACAAGCGTGCTGAAGTAGCTCCAAGTACTTTACGGATTCCCAACTCCTTTTTTCTTGCCTCCATCACATAAACTGTGGTACCCAGTAAACCAAGTGTCGCGATAAGTATGGCCAGGAAGGTAAATATCAGGGCCACCCTTCCTGTTTGCAACTCATCTCTGTACAGGCTCTCATAATGGGAGTCCATGAAAAAGAAATTAGCCAATTCTCCTTCCGGCCCATGTTTCTCCCAGGCATCCTCAATAACCGCGGGAACCATATCTTGGTTTTCTATATCAAACTTCACCAGAATATGATAAGAAGCAGGAGGCATTGTGGCGTGTTCATGCTGAATATAAAAAGCTTTTGGATTCACTGTTTCCAGCATGCTTCTGAAGTGGATATCTTCTACGATCCCAATCACACGCCTGGGTACCCCATCGCCAAAACCGTTCAGCAGGGTGCCGTCTGCATCGTTGATCCCCAGATGATTGGCAGCCGTCCTGTTTAATACAACCGCTTCAGTATTGTCAGTGGAGTATTCAGGATTAAAGAATCGGCCGGATGAAATTTTTGCCCCCAGTGTTTCAAAGTAGCCATAATCCACATAAGTCAGAAATACCGGTTTACCCTCATCAATTGGCAGAGGCGGCTCGGCAAGCTGGGTCATATAGCCAATACGCTGGGTAGGGACATTATTGCCGGCACTTACTTTTTTGATAAAAGGATAATGCTCCAGCTCTGCCTGGATTGCATGGTATCTGTTGGTCATTTCTTCACCTGACACATTCCGTATAACCAGGAGAGACTCCCTCTCAAATCCGCTGGATGTCAATACGTGTCTGGTCTGTCCATACAAAATCATGCTGCAGATAATCAAACCTGTTGAGATGGCAAACTGAAAAATTATCAGCAATTGCCGGAAACGGAAGCTCGGGCCGGATCTTCCCCTGAGCTGCCTGCCAATCAGGGCAGAAGATCCTTTTAATACAGTAACCGGCTGAAAGCGGGATAGAACAAATGCAGGATAAATTCCCGAAAGCACAGTAACCACAAGCAAAAGAACAGCCAGAGAAACAATCAGCACGGCCGGAGGAATACTGAAAAACCCGATCTCTTTACCGGAAAACCCTGAAAAATAAGGGAATACCAACTCAACGAGAGCAATACCAACAAGCATTGAGATCAGGACCAACAAAAGAGATTCTCCCAAAAATTTTTTGACCAGTCCGGCCTGTCCTGCGCCCAGTACTTTACGTACCCCAACCTCTCTTGCACGCATGGTAGATTTGGCAGAAGCCAGGTTCACATAATTCAGACAGGCCAGCAGCAGAATCAATATGGCCGAAATGGAAAAAATATACACAGCAAATTGATTGCCTGAGACTACCGGAACTGTAGGTGAAGAAATATCTCCGGATCCCAGATACACATTTTGCAGTGGCTGTAGTTGTAAACGCCGAAGGCCATCTGACAAATCCATATTGGATGCATCGGCATACAAGCCAAGCAATTTATCTTCAAGCATGGCGATGTCTGTTCCTTCCTGCAACTGAAGGTAAAAAGTGGTGGTATGGCTAGCCCACGACTCAAACGGTCCGGGTCCAAACGTACGCAGGAACTCAATGTTGCCAATTGCAGAAAATTGAATATGGGAATGTTCCGGCGCATCTTCCAACACACCCCTTATAACCAGGGGCAATGCATCAAAATACTTGATAACCTGTCCGGTGGGATCTTCCTGCCCGAAAAACCTGGAAGCAAACTCTCTGGTGACAAAAATGCTGCCCGGATCATTGGCAAAGTCATCAAGACTTCCATAGGCCAGATCAAATGAGAACACAGTCAGAAATTCAGGGTCGGCAAACAAAACCCCCGCCTGACGAAATCTCTGATCCTCAAACGAAAACATGGGCGTACCATAGGCCCCCTGAACCCGGACCACTTCTTCAATTTCAGGAACATTCTCTTTCAGTACCGGATAAAAAGGCAAAGGAACAATGGCAGACTCACTGTTGACGTTGAAGATATTACTGGTAAGCCGGTAAATGTTATCGCCTTGTTCATGAAACCGGTCAAACCGGGATTCATTGTAGACATAAACGGCGATCAGAATAAAACTGCCTATACCCACGGCGAGGCCAAAAACGTTGATCATGGAAGAGAACCTCTGGCGGTAAAGGTAACGAAAAGCAATTTTTAAATGATTCATATGTGAATGGGTTTATATTGATAGTCCCTCAACATCAAAAATAAAGCCGCACAATCTAAATGCCTGTTTAATTGACACATACGCTTTTGAACCAATAACCTTTTTGTACAATTATGGACAATACATGTACATTATTGGACACATCGGCTTCGCCATTATGGTTGTTGGTTTGTCGGGGCTGACGCCCCTCCGGTTAGTCGTGGCTTCGCCACTCCGGTTGTTGGTTTGTCGAGTGCTCCGCACTCTCCGGTTGTTGGTTCTCATGGGCTCTGGACCGGGAAAGCTGCCTGTGGCCTGGGAAGTAGGCCAGAAGGTTATTGGTTCTCATGGGCTGGGAGTCGGAAAAGCTGCCCATGGCCTGAAAGGAAAGCGGAGCGGTTGATGGTTTGTCGGCGCTGACGCGCCTGTTGGTTGCTGGTTCTCATGGGCAAAGATCCAGGAAAGCTGCCTATATTGCGGTAAACAGGCCAAGCAGTTGTTGGTTGTTGGTTCTCACGGGCCACGTTAACATAAAAGGCGCGAAGCGCCGAAACTAACAACTGGAGGCGCGTCAGCGCCGACTAACTAACAACTGGAGAGGGCAGCAGCAAGCAGGCCACCGGCCGGAAGTACCACACCGGGCCCGATGCAACAATTCAACTGCCCCAAAATAATCAGATACGGCCGATAAGACGCCTGGGCGGCCGGATTGGCCTGCGCGGCAGTGACCCGCCCGTAGATTTTAGCCAGGCAGCCCGACAACGAGCGGGGGGCGCAGCCCAACAACCA
>PWIY01000357.1 GCA_003560215.1 Bacteroidales bacterium
GAGGAATACGGTGATCAGCAGGAGGTTGTCAGTGAGGCCCGGGCGCGGTTGCTGGCCCTGACAGACCCCGCAAGGCCTGCCGAACACACAGGGATGCTTACCCGGAAGCTTTGGCAGGGTAGCTACGGTTGTTCTCAACTATATCTATCTGAAGATGGGAGAAAAATAGTATTTATTGATTATGACGCGAATTATGAATTGGTTATTTACGACCTGGAAACCGGCGAAACCAGACCATTGACAGAAGACAAAGTTCCCGGCACCATGGTCTTTCCGATATTATCACCGGATGGGAAATGGGTAGCATATTCATCTTTTGGCGAAAGCCAAAAATGGGGGCTCAATGTGCTCGGTGTGGAAAGCGGGTGGGAAAGGTTGATTTTGGAGGAAGATGAATTCTGGTTTACCAAAGGAATGAAATGGTCACCCGACGGGCGGGCCATTGCGCTGTTTATTGTTGACATAAATAATCAAACCTTGTTTGGCCTTTATGACCTGGGAGATGAAAGCTTTTCCCTTCTCCTTACTTATGATGAGCATTTTGACCCGTTAAATGTATCCTTTTCGCCTGATGGCAGATACCTCGCTTTTGACCATTTTGACGATACTGACCTGAATTGGCGGTATATCTATACGGTCGACCTTGAAAGTGGCGCACTTAATGAGCTGGTCAGGCATCCTTCAGAAAACTTTGCATATGGATGGACCGCAGACGGGGAAAAGCTGGTGTTTATCAGCGACCGTACCGGTGTCAATGCCATCTGGATGCTGGCTGTGGAGGATGGTCGGGCTGCAGGCACACCGGAGTTGCTGAAAACCGACATCAGCCAGGCAATGCTTCCGGTCAGCCTGAGCGGAAGCGGCTCCCTGTATTACAAACTGGAGTCAGGAGCCCGCGATGTGTATACCGCCACATTTGATCCTGAAGCAACTGAGCCCTTTGGCTTACCTGAAAAAATTTCCTTGCAGTTTCAGGGGCTTAACAGAACTGCTGTCTGGTCGGGCGATGGAAGATTCATTGCCTATACCGCTTCCCGGAAGCAGAAACAGGTCAGTCTTTCGAATGCTGTGATCATTCTTGATACGAAAACCGGCCGGGAGCAAGCCACTGTCCCCAATGTACAACAGCTTGATTATGTAAAATGGTCACCTTCGGGGCATTCGCTTGTTGTTCATGCGGTTCATGTGTCAGGTGAGCTGAGACAAAACCTGCTGTTGGTCCTGGACTCAATGACCGGTGAGTTTACCGACACCATTAAAGGCCAATATACCGAATATTTTACCGATTCGTTTTGGTTGCCGGATGGAAAAACCATTTGCTTTTTACGCCGTGACTATATTGATTTTGATCATGTTGATTTTGTTTGCAGAAACATGGAAACCGGAGAGGAAACCCTTTTGTTTGACCCATTGGAAAGCAGTAAAAACCTGGGCGACGCATCACCCTCCTTCAGGTTGATAGGTTCATCTGACAGTGATAAACTGGTTTTTAGCCGCAGATCAGCCATTGAGGGACAGTCAGCCCTCTACTTAATGGATCTGAATCATTACATTTCGGAACCCACAAGGCTTTTGACGATCAATGCCCCTGCTTTTATTAACAGGCCCCTTTCATTTGAAGGTGATCAGGTTCTCTTTTTTGTGGGAAGTCTGGATGAGAACAATTTCTGGTATGATCTCGAGCTCTGGTCGATTGACATTGTAAGCAAAGAAACAAATAAAGTTGCGGCCATCCCCGAAGGTTTTTACAACCTTTCACTGCATCCCGATGGCAAAACCGCCCTGTTTAATATGGGCCCGCGTATGGGTGCATGCGAGATCTGGGTGATTGAGAACCTGCTTCCCTGAAACCCGTCATTTTTGCTGCAGCATTTAATGGCTGCCTTTCTTGCTGATACTTCCAGGCACACCGGATCATCAAGTTGACAATTCCTGACAAAATCCTCACACTCTTGATTTTTTAAGGAGCTAAATTGCGCATGGGTGTTTGTGTCCTGGGGGCACCATCACCCATGCATCATATTGATGTGCGTTGTAAAAAGTAATCCCAATAAAATTTTGGAGGACATCTTATGAAAACAAAAACCATTATGGTGGCATTGGCCACATTGCTTATCGGCGGGCTTTGCTTCTGGGCCTGTCAGGAGGATTCGCTGTTTATTCCGGAGCCGGAGACACAAACCTCAGTCATCCCTGATGAATACATCGTGGTATTCAATGACAAGGTTTCTGACGTACCGGGCCTTGCCCGCCAACTTGCCGATCATTATGAGGGCGAGATCTTTTACATTTATGAACATGCCATTCATGGCTTTGCTGCCAGGCTACCTGCAGAGGCAGCAGAAGCCCTGCAAAGGCACCCACAGGTTAAATGGGTTGAGTCAGATCAGTTGGTCAGTTTAGCTGTCCGGGAGGCACCAGGTGGCGAGAGGGACGGTTCAGAAAGTCCTGTTTTCCCAACAATCAGATCGGGAGGAAGTTATGATGTTCAGGAGGGTCCGCACTGGGGTTTAGACCGCATTGACCAGCGCGACCCCGAGCTCGACGATTTATACCATTATTACCAGACTGGTAAAGGCGTCACTGTTTATATGATTGGGGAGGGCATCAGTCCCCATCAGGAGTTTGAAAACGGTCGCCTTAAGGAGGGCTTTGCTCCGAGAGGCGGAAGCACTGAAGATCACAGTGATAACGGGTGGTCCACGGGCCTGGCTGCTGTTGTTGGCGGAGCTGCCTCCGGTGTGGCAAAGGAAGTGAATTTGGTACCCGTACGTGTCATAGTTCCTCCCGTGCACAGGAATATCCTTGCCGGGCTGGACTGGATCGTTAAAGACTATGAAAAGAATAGCAACGGGCCGGCTGTTACCTTTGCGACTTTCTACAGCGGTTCTTCGAATGCCCTTGATAAAGCTGTCAAAGATGTCATCAAAGCTGGAATTACCTTCGTGGCTGTGGGCTTGAACTCAAATGACCTGGACGCTTGCGGGTTAATGCCCTCAGGCATTCCTGGTGTTATTACAGCAGGGTCGGTCAACGAAAACCATGAAATTACCTCATCACCATTGGTGGACTGCATTGACATCTTCGCGCCTGGCACACACATCAAATCTGCGACCAATACAGGTTACAATGACTTCAGAATATATAATAATCATGCCAATATGGCTGCCGCCCATGTGGCTGGCGTTGCTGCCCTGTACCTTGAATACAACAATGAAGCCAGACCAGAAGAGGTTTATGATGCTTTGATGAAGGCTTCTACAAAAGGGATGGTTAAGGGAAACCCAACCAATAATCATTTGCTGTACAGCCTGGCATGGGATGAGGCCTTTACCCCTCCACCTGACGACCCCGATCCGCCTGTTGCTGATTTCACCTTTGAGGTCAATGTGCTTACGGTTACTTTCACTGACCTGAGCGAGGAGGGTGACAGCGATATTATTAAATGGGAATGGAGCTTTGGTGACGGCGCATATTCGGAGGGCCAAAACCCGATACATTTTTACAAAAAAGACGGCACCTATGAAGTAACACTCATTGTTACTGACGAGAACAACGCTACGGATACGGCACGTAAAAATGTAACGGTTGTGGCAGGTGATGATGGAGGTGGAGGCAATGATCCAACCATTGATGAGGAGCAAATTA
>PWIY01000187.1 GCA_003560215.1 Bacteroidales bacterium
CCAGCCTCCCTTGGCGGATCCGAAAACGGTGGGGAAGTCGAGCTGGTCTTCGGTGGCGTTCAGGCTGAACATCAGGTCAAACACCTTTTCCTGGGTCAGGTCGGGGTCGCAATGTGGTTTGTCTACCTTGTTGACCACCACGATGGGCTTTTTGTTGAGCAACAGGGCCTTCTCCAGCACGAAGCGGGTCTGGGGCATGGGGCCCTCAAAGGCATCCACAATCAGCAAAACACCATCGGCCATGTTCAGCACACGCTCCACCTCGCCTCCGAAATCGGAGTGCCCGGGTGTGTCAATGATATTGATCTTCATGTCTTTATACCGCACTGAGCAGTTTTTGGACAAAATGGTGATGCCCCTTTCCCTTTCCAGGTCGTTGCTGTCGAGAATGAGCTCCCCGGTTTCCTGGTTTTCGCGGAAAAGTTTGACCTGGTGGAGGATGCGGTCAACCAGGGTGGTTTTGCCGTGGTCAACGTGGGCAATAATGGCGATGTTGCGGATCATGGATCAGATGTCAATGTAGATGATTAAAAAAAGCCTGCAAAGATACAAAAAAAAAGCCCGTCCGCGAAAATGGACAGGCTTTGGTTTTTCCTTTTGATGAGTGATTTGGGTTGCCGGCCGGGGCTTACTCCTGTTCTCTTTCCAGCCAGTCACTGACATTCTGTGATACAGAATTCATTTCCTCATTGGCTTCGCGATAGGTCATGGTTACGCGGTTTACCACATCCTCCCATTCTTCGAGGGTGGCTTCTTCCACATATTCAATTTCCTGATCAAGGATGTCGCGCTGCTCTTTAAGCGACTCAATGCCCAGTTCAAGTTGTTCTTTGAGTTCTCCTTCAGCGTGTTCCAGTTCCTCCTCAATGGTGTTGATCCGCTCTTCGATATTGTTCCTGAGCTGGCTCAAATCCTGGGTAACCTCTGCTTTGACCTCTTCAAGTCTTTCTTCCTGCACCTGACGCTGGGCACCGCCACCGCCACATGAAGCCAGGAATACGATCAATAAAAGGGCAGCCGCAAAGGGAATTGCATGTTGATGCTTCAGAATCTTTTTCATTGCTTCAGTTTTTTGTTTGATATTTTTATTAATACTCAGATATCCAGTTTGCTGTTCAGCTAAATTGGATGACTTGTGTTGGTTTGAAAAGCGAAAAATACAAAAAATTGCCCACACGAAAAAACGGAACCGGGAGAGATTGCCCGCAAAGGATCTTCCCCGGTTCCGTTAAAGGTTTGATATGAAGTTTTTTAGAGCTGTTCCTGACGGTGCTTCTCTTTGTAAAGTTCGTACAGGCGATGATGCTTATCGAGCATCTCCAGCTTCCTTCCGCGGATGAATACCTGCTCTTTGCTTGTCCATAATTCAAGCGGATTGCCTGTGGTGATCATCAGGGTGGCGTCTTTTCCGGGTTCAATGCTGCCAACCAGGTCGTCGATACCCAGAATGCGGGCGGCATTGATGGTGATTGCCTTCAGACCTTCTTCTTCCGGCAGCCCGAAGGCCACGGCAGAGGCCGCATGATGGGGCAGGCGGTAGGCGTAGGCTGCGGAGGCTTCGCCCGCAATGCAGAAGTCAACCCCCGCTTCATACAGTTTGCGCGGGGTGGTGTACCCCTGGTTGTAGGCCTCCCAGTTGGTGTCCGGGCCGGAAATAACCCCGGTGAGCATCACGGGAATGTCCCTGGCTGCAAGCTGGTCTGCTACCAGACCGAAATCACGGCTGCCCGCCAGAATGGCATTCAGCCCTTCTTTTTCGATCCAGGCAATGGCTGCCTGTATCTGGGCAACCCCGCTCACATTTACAAGAACCGGCATTTCTCCATCCAGCACCGGCAGCATGGCTTCCCACCGTACATCATACGGGTGATGGGGAGCATCGCCGGCCTCCATGGCCGCCCGTGCCTTCTGATACCTGCGTGCCTTGTCAAACGCCTCCTGTAGTTCTTCCATGGCTTCCCTGTACTGGTTGCTGTTGCGCATCGACGGCCAGTTGATGGTCATGGCAATCCCTTCTCTCAGGGTCATTTGTTCCCAGGTCCATCCGTCGGTCATCATGGCAGCGGGTTTTCCCGATATGAGGCTTCCGCCGGGCGTGGGTACGACAGTGGTCACACCATTGACGGCTGCCACCGGGATATGTTCACTGATGGGGTGAAATGCCACCTGGGCACGGATGTTGGGATTGATGTTCCCGGTTTCCGTCAGGTCGGTGCTTTCGGCAATGCGCCCGATCTCTGTCAGACCCATCGTGCTTTGGCCGTGGATCAGTCCGGGGTACACATGCTTGCCGCTGGCATCGATCACCTCGGCGTTGCCGGGGATTTCCACATCGACTCCCACGGCGATGATCTGTCCGTTGTCAAACAGTACCGTACCCTCAGCGATTACACCGTTGGTCATGGTGTGAATGGTGCCCCCGGTAATGGCGATGGGCTGTTGCTGCGGCGGTGCGGGAGTCTGCGCAGACAGGCCGCTGCCAGCCACAAGAAGCATCACCAGCATGACCAGTGAGCTGCTGAACAACTTGCTGATATATGTGTTATTGGCAATTGATTTCATTGTATTATGGTTTGATTGTTTACTCTTCATCATTGTCGTTTCTTTCACGTTGCTGGCGCTCAAGGATGCGGCCGATGATCATGGCCCTTTCCTGCCTGACTTCTTCCTGCAGTTGCAGATCGGTTTCCCGGTCAAAATACCTGCGGCCGTCCACCCAGGTCTGATCCGGGGTAGAGAAGGTCGACATGGGGTGAGCGTTCCAGATCACAAAATCTGCATCTTTGCCTTCTTCCAGGGATCCTGTGCGGTGATCAATTCCCATGACCTTCGCCGGATGAAGCGTAATGAAGTTCATGGCATCCACCTCGTTTACCCCCGTTTTCATGGTTTTTGCAGCCTCCCAGTTCATCCGGCTCGACAGCTGTGTGTTGTCTGAGTGCAGGGTGGTAAGTACACCGGCGTCATTCAGTATTTTGGCATTGTGCAGGATCCCGTCATAGGCCTCCACCTTGAAAGCAGCCCAGTCGCTCCAAACGACCGGGGCGGCTCCGTGTTCCCTTAGTTCATCTGCTATTTTGTAGGCTTCAAGGCCGTGCTCGAAAGTGCCGACGGTGAAGCCGAACTCTTCGGCCACCCTGATCATCATGAGCATTTCATCCTGGCGGTAGGCATGCACATGGGAGCTTCTTTCTCCGTTGATCACCTCCAGAATGGGTTCCAGTTGCAGGTCTCTCCTTGGCGGGATGCCGGTCGGGTCATTTTCCCAGCGTTCCCAGGCTTTACCGTACTCCACAGCTGCCTGAAAAGCATCCCTGATGATCTGCTCCGTACCCTGGCGGCTGCTTGGGTAGCGTGCGGCTGAACGTTTAACGTTTTCTCCGAGGGCCATTTTCAGCCCCGGGAAGGCATCCTCAATCAGCAGTTCATCAGGCCCGTGTCCCCAACGCATCTTGATTGAGGCGTCCTGACCGCCAATGGGGTTTGCCGAGCCATGGAAGAGTTTGGCAGTGGTGGTTCCGCCGGCCAGCAGGCGGTAGATCCATACGTTGTTGGCATCCATTACATCCTGGATGCGGGTTTCCGAGGTGATGGCGTCACCGGTTTCATTGACGCCTCCGGTAATGCTGGAATGGATATGCGGGTCG
>PWIY01000385.1 GCA_003560215.1 Bacteroidales bacterium
AAGTGGAGGGCGTGCATGCCACATTGTGTGAGGGGCTTGATTATGTGACGCTTTACCCTGGTTTCAATGAAACTGTATTCTGGTATGATGCGCCTGCAAACGGAGAGTTGCTGGCTGTCGGGCAGGCCACCACCACCCATATTCCTGAGGGGGAGATCTTTTATGCGGGGATCAACACCTTGCACGACTCAATCGGCCCGCTTTCCAAAGACGCTGACCCCTGGACTGACGGGGGATACCATCAGGCTACAACAACTCCCTTCATCACAACCCATGTACCCCTGACCCTGAAGGCTGCAACACTTTACGTTGGCTGGCCGGGAGAGGTCAGGATATGGATTGAGGATGCCGGCACCAACCAGGTTGTATCTGAAACCACCCTGGCACTGGAAGCAACCAGGGAACCTGCCAGTTCTGAGGTAGGGGCTGCCAATGATCCGGAAGATACCGGGAGGGAGTATCAGCTCAATCTCCACATTCCCGAACCCGGTGACTATCGCATTCATATTTCATATACGGATGGAGTCACCCTTTTCCGCAATGATGAAAACACGGAAGATCCTTATCCATACAGCATCCCCGGAATCATGTCCATCACGGGGAGCAGCGCAGATGCACCGGAAGATTTTTACTACTGGTTATACAATATCCGCGTGGAAAGTTACGGCATAGCCAGTGCGCTGGCCGAACGTCAGCTTACTGAAGCTGAAGCACCTGTGGTGGAGATCCAGGCCACTGACAATGCCGACAACACCAAGACCCTGGATGCCGGCAATGAGGGAAGCGCTTTTTACTGGAATACCAGTGATACCACACAGACCATCAATGTGGATGAATCGGGCACATATTCCGTGTGGGTTACCAACCCCTTTGGCTGCAGCACACGGGGAAGTATCGATGTAACCATTGTGGATGACACCAGTGTACCGGATCTGACGAAAGGGAAGGTGCTGATATACCCAAATCCTGCAGAAAATGCGGTAAACATAGAATCTGACCAGCCCGTGGCAGTAAGGATCTATAACCTTGGGGGGCAACTGATGACAGAGCATGTGTCTTACTCATCCAATCACACCCTGGATGTGTCAGGCTTTTCGCCCGGGGTTTATATTTTACAACTGCTGGATGCAGATAACCGGCAACTGAAGCAGTACCGACTGATGGTACGGTAATGGTCATTTTTAGCCTTAGTAACCATTTCTGAATCCGCCGGGGCAGTTTTGTCCCGGCGGTTTTTTTCTGCACCCCCTTGAAAACGGCATTTCCATGCAGCCGTCAGTGGTTCAATGGCTTGATCCTTCACTACAAGAGGGTTGTATTTCTGCATTTTTTTTACTGTGATGAAGGATTTGCCGTATATTTGCCCCGTTTTTTCAGAAAGCATACCAATCAATCGTTAACCCATTCATCCTTCCAACAAATGACTTCTGTTACTTCCCCGAACCGCGGCTGGAGTGTTGTAATTGCCGGCCTGACCATTAACCTTGCCCTTGGTGTACTCTATTCCTGGAGTATCTTCAAGGATGCCATTTATGATTCCATGCTCAAAGGCGAAGAAGGAGGATTCGACTGGAGTGTGGCCGCCCTGAATGACCCTTATGCCGTATGTATCCTGGTTTTTGCCTTTACAATGATCCTGGCCGGACGGATCCAGGATAAAAAGGGCCCCGGGGTTACAGCTGCCATCGGCGGATTGCTGGTGGGCGCCGGTTTCAGCCTGCTGTATTTTACCACCAGCTATGTACTTTGGGTCCTGGGTTTTGGTGTATTGGCCGGTATCGGTATCGGCTTTGGGTACGCCTCGGCCACCCCGCCGGCCTTTAAATGGTTTCCGTCATCCAAAAGTGGTCTGATTGCCGGGATTGTGGTCTCCGGGTTCGGCATTGCCCCGGTGTATATTGCACCACTTGCCACCTGGCTGGTGGGGGCCTACGGGATCCATAACACCATGCTCATTCTGGGCATTGCCTTTATGGTGATTGTGACTGCAGCTTCTACATTTCTGAAGAACCCTCCGGCAGATTTCATTCCGCAGGAACCGGCGAAGAAACTCCATCCGGAAAAGGCCATCGCCCATGGCAGCGGACTGGATCTGGGGCCCTCAAAAGTACTGAGGCTGCCTTCGTTCTACCTGGTGTGGATCATCCTGTTTATTGGTTCCGGTGCCGGCCTGATGGTGATCGGCAGTATTTCCGGAATGGCCCAGAACAGCCTTGGGGAAGCCGCTTTTCTTGCCGTGGCGGTCATTGCCATAGGGAATGCTTCCGGGCGAGTCATTGCCGGTTTTATTTCCGATAAGATCGGACGGGTACTGACCCTTTTCATACTGCTTGTTTTCCAGGCCAGCCTGATGTTTTTGTCGGCCTTTTTGATCGGAGAACAAACATCAGCCTTGCTGATTGTGCTGTTTGCCACCTTTATCGGGTTCAACTTCGGGACCAACCTCTCTTTGTTTCCCACTTTCACCAAGGTATTCTGGGGGATGAAGAACTTTGGGGTCAACTACGGAATGGTGCTGACGGCATGGGGCGTTGGTGGATTTGTGTTCAGCAGGTTGTCTCAAACCCTGTTCGCAGCCAGCGGAAGTCACCGGCTGTCCTTTTTCATTGCCGGGATCTGCCTGGTGATTTGTGCCGTACTTGCTGTTATTCTGGGCCGTTTGCAGAAATCCCGACAGGAAGCCTGAACCCCAGGCCGAATTCAATCCAGTCAGCATTGAACCCTGCCCTGGTTTTCAGCCCCAGTTGCAGGAACAGATGATTTGCCGGCGAATATTGCACGGCAGGCCTCAGGAAGTAGCTGCCTTTCATTTCCTGTCCCCTTTTGTGGATGTAGGTGCCGGCCTGAATTCTGAAGCACATTTGCCAGAAATGATAGTCGTAACCGAGGTGAGCGGCATAAACATGGTGTTTTTCTTCGGGAAAGTCATCATCCAGACTGGGGTCATAAAACAGGTCAAGACCTGCCGAAGTACCATGTTTTACTGAAAAACGATGCATGTATTCCAGGAGCAAACTGGCTGTTGGATAATGTTTGTTTGTTCCCCTGTCTGCATGGTTTTGAACAAACCCGCCTGCTCCGTAAACCAGTATGCTCCTTCCCCATGCCTTTTTTGTTGAGCTGTATCCCTCAAAACCGGGCTCCGGATCAAATCGAGGCTTGTCAGAGGTCTGTCCGTCAGGACTGAAATGATAGCGGAGGCCAATGCTGGCGCCCAAAATGTTGATGCCGTTATTCGGACGAAATGTTCTGCCATTGCTGTAATGGGTCAGTCCCACCCCATAAAGCAGGTCGATTTCAGGGTTCATCTGATACCTCCCGCCGAAATTGATGTTGAAATATGCATCGAAACGCAAACCCCTGACCTCATTGTGGGGCCTGATTGCTGATTCAGCAGGTTTCAGGTCATAGCTTAGCCCAAGTGCCGGTTCAATGGCCAGTACATGTCCGGAGTTTACCCGCAGGGGGAAGGAAATAAAGCCATATACCCCGGCTGGCCTTGAAAGTCTTGCATCGTGACCTGAAACCCCGGCGAATAATCCGACACCGTAAGCCGGGTAACGGTATATGCTTTGCCACTTGTCCGGGTTGCTGCTTTGCCACCCATAACGTATATCCAATGAACCAAATCCGGATCTGAA
>PWIY01000052.1 GCA_003560215.1 Bacteroidales bacterium
ATTATCCTTGCGGGCATCATCATCAGTTCACTGTTCGGTGCCGGGATCTCAGCCATGCAATACTTTGCCGACAGTGTGCAGCTGGCTTCCATCGTGTTCTGGACCTTCGGTGACCTGGGGCGGGCATCCTGGGACAATGTACTGATATTGCTGGTGGTAATCATTCCGGTTATCCTGTTTTTCATCCATCAGACCTGGAACCTCAAGGCCCTGCAATCGGGCGATGAATATGCCAAAAGCATGGGGGTAAACGTGGAACGGGTCCGCCTCAGCGGGATGGTGGTGGCCTCCCTTGTCACGGCGGTGGTGGTGTCCTTTTACGGAGTGATCGCCTTCGTGGGGTTGGCCGTACCACATATTGTCCGGCGGATCATCGGGGGGGATGAGCAGTTTCTGATCCCGGCCTCGGCCCTGTTCGGCGGCTTGTTTTTACTGGCTTCCGACACCCTGGCACGAACCATCATTGCGCCGGTGGTTCTGCCTGTGGGGATCCTGACCTCCTTTCTGGGGGCTCCCCTTTTTCTTTTCCTGCTGATAAAGGGAATGCACAAATCCCATTGGTCAAACTAATTTGCCAGCTATGCAGATTTCTGTCAGAGATATTGAATTCAGCTACAATGGCAGCCCGGTGCTGCAAAACATCCGTTGCGAGATCAGTGGCGGAGATTTTATTGCCATTGTGGGCCCAAACGGATCGGGTAAAAGCACCCTGATCAAATGCATGAACGGCATCCTTTCTCCCCGTAAAGGCAGCATACACATCGGGGAACAGAATATCCGCCAACATTCATTGCGCCACCTGGCCAGAACCATGGCCTATGTACCCCAGAAGAATGCCGGCCACACCCCGGCCACGGTGTTTGACACCGTGCTGCTTGGCAGAAAGCCCTACATCAACTGGAAACCCTCTGCCTCCGATATGGAAGTTGCTTCACGCATCATTGCGGAGCTCGGGTTGGAGGAAATCGCCTCCAAAGACATCAATAAACTGAGCGGCGGACAGCAACAGACGGTATTCATTGCCAGGGCACTGGCACAGGAACCGGAAATAATGCTGCTGGACGAGCCCACTGCCAACCTGGATCTCAGGCACACCCTGGAGATCATGAATATGCTTCAGGAGCTCTGCAATAAAGGCCTGACCGTGGTGATCGCCCTGCACGACATCAACCTGGCCATGCGTTACGCAACCGGGATCATGATGCTGAAGGAAGGGGAAATATATGCCTGGGGAGGCAAAGAGATCGTCACCGAAGAGATCCTGGAGGAATTGTACGACATCCGGGTACAGGTGATGGAAAATAATACGGGGGTTCATGTGGTTCCCGTCGGATTGAAATGATACCTTTATAGAATCAATTTCGCCGGATGATGAAAAAGCCGGCAAATCCAACATCCTGAAAAGCTGAAAAACGCAATAATCTAACACTGCAGATATGGAGCAATATACATTTTCGCCCGTGGGGATTGTCCAGAACCATATTGAGAAACCGGACGATTACCGCAAAATCAAGGAAAAGCCCAGTACCATCGAGGTCTACGAGACCTATGAAGAAGCGCTCACCGGGATTGAAGCCAATGATTACCTCGACATCATTTTTTACTTCCATCAGTCTGAGCCGGCCACAATGACAGAGACCCATTCATACCCCGGGGTACTCCGCGGTGTTTTTGCCAGCCGCAGCCGCCGGAGACCCAACCTCATCGGGCATACCACTGTAAAGCTGCTGGAACGCAAGGGGAACAAACTGCTGGTGCAGGGGCTGGATGCGATCAGCGGAACGCCTGTACTTGACATCAAAAACTGCGATACCTCGCTGTTTGCCTATGAATATGAACAGAACCCCGTACATCAGAACAAACTGAAAAGCAGCCCCCGCATTGACATCCGCAATGAAATATTTGCCAACCGCACCGAATCCCTGATGATCAAAGCGGCCCAAAGCCATGGTCATTACTGCCCGGGACTGGCCCTGGGAATCATGGCAGCCACGCATGCAATGAACCACCTGGAGGCTGAGTCAGACGGCATGGAAGACCTTTTGGCCATTACGGAAACCAACAACTGTTTCGCCGATGGGGTGCAGTTCGTCACCGGTTGTACTTTCGGAAACAATGCACTTATTTTCAAAGATGTGGGAAAAACCGCCTTCACCCTTACCCAACGCGACGGCAAAGGCGTTCGCATCGCTTCCCGGCCCGAGTCACAACAGGTGATCCGGGAAGCATTCCCCGATTTCCGGGAGCTCTACAAAAAGGTGGTTGAAGAGCAGGATCACTCTCCGGAGATCATGGCAGAATACCGAAAAACGGCACTGGACCGCGCATTCGGAACCCTGAGCATTGATTTTCACAAACTGTTCACGGTAAAAGAAGTGGAGACGGAAATCCCGGAGTATGCGAAGATACACGACAGCGTGATCTGCGACCGCTGCGGCGAAAACATCATGAAAACCCGCGCCAGGAATACAGGAGAAGACACCTGGCGCTGCCTTCCGTGCGGGGATGATCCCTTTTACAAACTGGACGGCAATGGCATCAGGCTATAGGCCGGCCCTCGCGGGTTGCGGCATCAGCCTATAGGGTCCAAACCTGTCCGGCCCTTGCGGGTTGCGGCATCAGCCTATAATTTCCCAATAAAATCCTTCAGGTAAGCAAAAGCGGCCTGCATATTTTCAGTGGCCTTTGGGGTCAGTTCTTCTTTGAAGTCATATTCAAATCCCTTGATGTGCAGCACGTATGCTTTCGGGGTTTTCTTGTAGATCTTCTGACAGAGATCCACCACATAAGCCACCGACACCGCGTGCATGGTAAATTCAATCCTGGCATCGTTGGGTTCCACCGTTTCAAGTTTGTATTCCTCCAGTTCCGGCACCACGCTGGCATCCACAAATATCACCGTATCATAGCCGGCAATCTCAGCCGCATCCTCGATGTTCAGCTGATAGTTCGTGTCGGTAAATACATGACTCAGGTTTTGTTCCCTGATCCATGCATCACAAAGCTCAATAAACCGGGGGCCCAGCCCGTCATCCTGGCGGCCCGGATTCCCGTACCCGTAGATCAGTATTTTTTGCATGTGGTTAAATGGAATTCCGAATTAAAACTTTACAATAACATACGCAGCCGGCCTACTTTACGGAAAACGTGCCCCCGGCCGGAAGTCCAAAACAAAAAGTCCGTCAGAGGCTGACGGACTTTTTGCCTGAATCAAAAGTCAGCACTTATGATTTATAATGATCCAGTTCTTCATCATCGGGTCCGTAAAGCTTGATGTCCAGGGGCATCTTGCCCAGAGCGTGCGTGGCACAACTCAGACAGGGGTCATAGGCCCTGATGGCAATCTCAACCGCATTTTTCATCGGCTCGGTGATCACAGCCTTTCCTGTCATCATATTTTTGGATACCATGTTTACGGAACGGTTCATCGGCTCATTGTTATTGGTGGTGGAGACGATGAGGTTGGCCATGGTGATCTGATCGTTTTCATTGATCTTGTAGTGATGGAAGAGCGTGCCGCGGGGGGCTTCAATCAGGCCGACTCCCTCATTAAGCTTCTACCCTTTCACCACAAGGTCGTCCTTTTGCAGATCCGGGTCTTCAAGCAGCTCCTTGATCACCTCGCCCGAATGCA
>PWIY01000349.1 GCA_003560215.1 Bacteroidales bacterium
CTCTCTCTCCGCACTTCTTCCAACGATTTTACAACAGCCGCGTCAGCGGCTGTTTTTTTATGCTCCCCGCTCTGCCAAAAGCTTGCTTTTGAGCAGAGCAGGGGCATAAAAAACAAGGCGTTAGCCGATTGTGGAATCGTTGGAAGAAGTGAACCTCCCCCATGATGGGATCAACGAAGTTAATCCCTGGCGCAGCTGGGGTAATCCGGGCGAAGCTGGATCAACGAAGTTAATCCATGCGAAGCCCTGAAACCTGTGGTTGAACAAACCCACCCCCATGTTGTTTCACTGCTTTAAACACAATCAACATCGATGTTATAAATACAATCACCATCAATCATCACACTAAAACCCATCACACAATGAAACATACCCTTCGCACAAGCTGGACACAGGAAATGACATTTGAGGCTGACTCTAACGGACACAGCCTGATCATGGATGCCCCCGAAGAAGCAGGGGGGAAAAACAGGGGCCCGCGGCCAAAGCACCTGATGCTTGCAGCCCTGGCCGGATGCACCGGCATGGACGTGGTCGGCATGCTGAAAAAAATGCGGGTAGACTTTTCCGGCTTTGACATCCTGATCGAAGCCGAAGTCACAGAAGAAGTTCCGAAGCACTACAACAAAATGAAAGTTATCTATGAGTTCACCGGCAAAGATCTCCCCGAAGACAAGCTGAAAAAGGCGGTAGAGCTCTCAAAGGAAAAGTATTGCGGTGTATCCTACATCTACAAACAGGTCATTGACATGGAGTACGATATCCGGATCAAGGAAGAATAACCATCACTCCAAAGCATACCCTCCGGGATACCATGGGAAGGCGGCAAAACACCATCCCGCCCGGAAATTAACCCCAACAACCCAAAGTAACCATACAAAAAAATGTGTGCCCCAAAAAAGGACACACATTTTTTTATCTGACCCTGCCGGGCCTCTGTCGCTGTGGTGACCCCAAAAAAGCCACCGCCGACTCTGACCCCGCAGGGGTCACCCACGTGCATGATCCCGAAGGGATCAAATGTTACTCACTGACCCCGAAGGGGTCACATGTTACTAAAAAGAGTAGCGGATACCCACCTGCGCACGCCACCTCGAGTTCAGGTTGGAAACATTAAACTGATCGTCGTTGGTGGGCACCCTGTCAGGATCAAAAGAAACCCTTGGTTTCAGCTCCACGGTACCGTCGGGCAGCTCAGTGGCATCATAACCCTGGAAAGTCAGCTCAGACACTGCTCCAAAGTTGGCAAACCGGGAAATACCCCAATCCTGACCAAAAACATTACCCAGCATATTGTTGAAGTTCATTACATCCAGGGTCAGTTCCAGGAACTGATTGCCCGTGGTGCGGATTCTGTGCGATACCCGCAAGTCCATATGGTGAACCCATGGCTGAATGCCGGCACCCCTTTCGGTGATCTGCCCCCTGTAGTCATCCAGGGCCGGATTGGCGCTGATGAAAGCATCCAGCTCCTCCCAGTTGTTGCTGATCAGGTTGACCTCATCGGGAGATGCGGGAACATACACCAGGTCATTGGATCCGAAGAAGTCTCCGTTGGCACTGAACCCACTGGCAAAGGGGGTAAAGTAAATGTAATGATAGGGGTTGCCCGTACGTCCTTCATAGATCATGGAAATGGTGGTGGCATGATTGCCGTTGTTGCCATAATCCAGGCGATAGGAAGCAGTGGCCAGGAAACGGTGCCGCGTGATGTGCGCAGACCTTGCAGCCGGTGAACTGTTGGGGTCTCCGGGTACTTCATTGAACTGCCAGTTTGAAATCGCCCGGCTGGAGGTACCGTCATTCACAGATGTTCCATCGGAAAAGGTGTAAGAAACATCTGCAAACCAACCATGACTGAACTCCTTGCGCAACTGGCCGGTCAGGCTGTACTGATCTCCCTTGTTGGTATTTGTCAGTAAAATGACATTGGTAAAGTTATCACTTACACGGGTTTGTGAAAACTGAGGATTTCCGTTCTCATCAAAGGTCACATCCCCGTAAAACGGACGTCCGTCAGTCACCCTGACGTTCGGGTTGGGATCCCCTACGTTCAGGTTTTGGTAGTCAATGTCGTGCAGGTTGTTGGAGTACAACACCTCAACGGTACCAATCAGGTCCCAGGGCAGGCGCTGCTCCACGGCCAGGTTGGCACGGAAAATCTGGTTGATCTTGAAATCGGGGTCGGTGATGTTTACTTCGGTGGTCTGGATTGGATCCAGGCCATCCGCCGTACCGGGGCGCGGCTGATTGTATACGTCAGGCGTAAAGAATCCGGGGTCGAATGTGCGGCGCACATCCAGTCTGGCCAAATCCACACCTGTGTTGCTGTACTGATTCGAGAGCCATACCCCTGGTTCACCGCCGGAGAAGAGTCCCAGACCACCGCGGATCTGCGTTTCTCCGTCATTCCAGTTGAATCCGAGACGGGGGTTCAATTGCAGGGTCGGATCCGGCACATTGCCGGTGTCGTATTGCGGGAAATCCTGGGAAAAAGTCGGATTGCTGGGCGGATCATCGGTAAATACCGTCAAGTCGGCACGCAGTCCGATGGTCAGGTTGAAATTGTCGGTAACCCGCCATTCGTCCTGGGCATAAACTGCAAAGGTATTGTAACCCCAGTTGGCTTCCGGAAGCCGGCCGAACTGATCTTCGTCGGTTGAGTAGCTGAACCGGTACCTGTTTGGTGCACCTTCCCGGAAACGATCAATCCCGCTCTGAACCAGGTTGCCGTCAGCATCAAACACATTGGAGAAGGTATATTCACCCAGTGCATCCTGAATAAACAGGTTCCTGAAGTTGTTCAGGTAGTTGTTGGTACCGAAGGTAATGCTATGGTCGCCGGTAAAATAGGTCATGTTGGCGGTAATTTCAAAATAGTCCTGATCCAGCTGGTTGGCATGGCGGAAACGCTCAACGCCGAAGTCCACATTGTAACCGTCAGGTGTTTCCACCCGCACAGAAGGGAAAGGGTCGTCTCCGTAATCGGCTTCCTGCCTCAGCCTGGTGTAGGCCACCTTGGCTTCTGAAATAAAATTCTCCGACCATGCACTGTTCAACTGCAGGGAGAAATTGCTCTGGTTGCCCCGTTGACGGTATTGCCGGTTTGAAAGGGAAAATGCATTGAAACCACGGGAAATACCTCTGTCATCATATCCGTTAACCAGGTTTTGCTGATAGGTCAGGCGATGAACGTTGGAAATATTCCAGTCAAGCTTCGTAAAGATTTTCCAGTCGTCTGTGTTTTGTGTCATGCGGTCATAATCGCCGGGATCGTAACCATATACATCCCGGGCTATTGACATGATTTCATCAAGGTCAGTAGTGGTTCCGCGGAACTGGGATTCTTCAAAATCAAATAAAGGGCTGCTCTCCCTTTTGATCTCTGCATTGACAAAAAAGAACAGGTTGTCTTCCACAATGGGACCTCCAAGTCGCAGACCAGTCTGGTATTCAGAGAAATCTTCAATGGGACTCTCCTCCCCCATCAGGTCACCGCTGATAAAGTCCTGGTTCCGTCCATAGAAATAGGCAGAGCCTTCCAGCCGGTTGGTACCACTGCGGGTTACCGCATTGATGGCTCCACCGGTAAAGTTGCCCTGACGCA
>PWIY01000231.1 GCA_003560215.1 Bacteroidales bacterium
TCGGCTCATACGGTGATTTATTTGAATCGATGTTCAAACGGAGCATTAAGGCAAAGGACAGCGGAAATATTTTACCCGGCCACGGTGGTGTACTGGATCGGTTTGACGGTGTATTTATGGCCGCCCCCTTCGTTTTTGTCTATTTGCTGATGACCTACTGAAATATACAGGGCAAAATTGAAACTTATCTGACCAATTGTGCGGGGCATTAAAAAATCTGACTAAGAATACTGAACTGATGAAAATTCATAAGGAGGGGTACAAAATTGTTCTGGTTACAGCGATGATCTGTCTGCTGGCCGGTATTGCTGCATATCTGGCCATCCCGGCTTCCGGACGCTGGCTTTATATGATCATTGTTTTGCTGCTAATTCTTTTTGGTGGCGTATTGTACTTTTTCCGCCATCCAAAAAGGGTTCCTCCGGCTGATCAGGGATTGTTTCTGAGTCCGGCAGACGGAACCGTGGTGGCGGTCGATAAAACCCGGGAGGAGGAATTTTTTAACAAACCGATGCTGCAGGTATCCGTTTTTATGTCTCCCCTCAATGTGCATCTGAATCGTTATCCGCTGGATGCACGGGTTATATACAGGGCTTATCACCCGGGCCGTTTTCTGGTGGCCTGGCACCCCAAATCAAGCCTTCACAATGAACGCATGACCACCGTATATGAAACCCGTTCCGGATTGCAGTTTATGGTCAGGCAGATCGCCGGGGTGGTGGCACGTCGGATTGTGTGTTACAGCAAAGAAGGGGAGAAGGTAACACAGGGGGGAGAGCTGGGCTTTATTAAATTTGGCTCGCGGGTGGATGTGTTTCTGCCTCAGGATACAATGGTTACGGTAAAGCCCGGTGACAAGGTCAGGGGAGGCCTTACCACCCTTGCAGAGCTGACTTCCTCAGAGGATTGACATGAGTTCTTTCAGAGCAGCGATGCGGTAAGTAGGTGTAATAGTGCAAACTTCGTCATTTGCCGATAACCATACCTGATCCATCCCCTGCCTGAATGCGCCTTCAATATCTGCCACCGGATCGTCTCCAATCATCAATGAGTTTTCCGGTGAGGCTCCCGTAAGGTTCAAAGCGTATTCAAAAATTTCGGGGGCCGGTTTCTGTGCGCCGGCTTTTTCAGAGGTGATGATGTGCCGGAAAAAAGGCATGAGTCCGCAGCGTGCCATCTTCGGGTATTGTACTTCTTCAAATCCGTTGGTGATGATGTGCAGGTCATAGCTTTCTGACAAATATTGCAGTGTGGTAACCGTACCGGGGAGCAGGCGATTTTGTGAAGGGCTTATCTCCAGGTATTTCCCTGCAAAATCCCCGGCGACTTCCTCGTTTAGGCCGCAGGCTTTCAGGGTGTCTGCAAAACGTCGCAGATTCAATGTCTCCTTACTGATCTCTTTGCGCTTATACCTTTCCCATAAGGCAAGATTGATGGGCCGGTACACATCCATGAATGTGTCAAAGTCAACTTTGCCGTTATCGCTGAAATTGAATTCCCGGAAGAGCCTGCTGAGGGTATCCCGGTTATTGGCGTCAAAGTCATAAAGGGTGCGGTCCAGGTCAAAAAAAAGGTGCTTGTATTGTTGCATTCCGCAAATTTAGTATTAATCAGGAATTGTTCCAATGAAGTATTCCTTCCCTGTCAGTGGTGATGATTCCCTTATCCTGCAGGTGGCGGATCACATTGATGACCTTTTTTTCCGACAGCCGGATATCCAGCTCGTGTATGAGGCTTTCAAGCCTGACCTGTTCCTCCCGGATCTTTTGCCTGACCAGGTCACGAATCTGATCAAACTCATAGGATGACACCCCCGTTTTGTTTTTTTCCAGGCATACATCGCATTGTCCGCATCTCAGGGCATCCGTTTCGCCGAAATAAGCGAGCAGGTTAAGACTTCGGCACCTGTTCGATGACCTGGCATAGTCAAGCATGGCGTTCATTCTTTTTCCGGCAAACGCTTTCCTTTCTTTGTAAACGGATTTAGAGATGGTAAGATCTGCTTCCGACATGCGCTCCTCAAGAAAAGTAATCAGGGGTTGTTCGTTTTGTTTTTTATAATGAAGGATTTGCATATCATGGAGCTCGGAAAGCATCTTATGGACATTGTCTTTCGGGATTCCGGATCTTTTGGCGATATCTGTTTCCCTGATTTTGGTGAATTCCGAAAAAAGTCCGCTGTAGGATCGCAGGAGCAGTTCAATAAAAGCATCGTACCCCGGGTTGGCAACCTGGAAACGATAGAGCGTTTCATTGTTGACCAAAAACATAATGCGTGAGGGGTTTGACATGGCTTCAGATACGGCCAGATACCCCTCCTTTTCCAGGAAACCCAGTGCATTGAATACCACAAACGGATCCATGCCGTAATTTTTCGCAAATGTGGTGAGTTCAAAAGGCATGCTCTGATCCTTACCGCTGCCGATGGCCAGCTGGTAATAGTTTCCCAGGCAGGTGTACACCCTTTTAATCAATTTCAGCGGAGGAAAAGACCTTTCGTGAAACTCCTTCAGGTCCATGATGTCGGACTCATTAAAAAGCAAAATGGCATAGGCTTTTTTCCCGTCACGTCCGGCACGTCCTGCTTCCTGAAAGTAGGCCTCCGGGCTGTCAGGCAGATCCATGTGCACCACAAACCTGACATTTGGCTTGTCAATGCCCATTCCGAAAGCATTGGTTGAAACGACGATTCGTGTACGCTCTTTCATCCAGGCATTTTGTTTTGTATCCCTCTCCAGGGTTGTAAGTCCCGCATGATAAAAATCTGCACTGACCCCTTGTTGCTCCAGCCATCGGGCAATTTCTCTGGTTCGTTTGCGGTTTCTGACATAAACCACTCCGGTACCGGGCACATTCCTGCAGATCTTCAATAGCCTGTTCAGTTTGTCTTCTTCCCGGAAAACCACATAGGCCAGATTTTTACGTTCAAAACTCTTTTGAAAGACTTTTGGTGAGCTGAAAAGAAGCTTTTCCTGTATGTCATTGACAACCTGCGGGGTAGCGGTGGCCGTCAGTGCCAGGACGGGGGTGTTGGGAATCAGTGTTCTTATTTCGGCAATCCGTAAATAGGGGGGGCGGAAATCATAGCCCCACTGCGAAATGCAATGTGATTCATCGACCGCAAGAAGGTTGACATTCATTTTCTCCATCCTGCTTCGGATAAGATCCGTGGTAAGGCGTTCGGGACTGAGGTAGAGAAATTTTACATCTCCGTACACGCAGTTGTCAACGGCCTTGTCAATTTCGACCCGGCTCATCCCATGATAAATGCCGGTGGCTTTGATCCCTTTTTCCTTCAGGGCCTGAACCTGATCCTTCATCAGGGCAATGAGGGGACTTACCACGATGCACAAACCTTCCAGTGCAACTCCGGGGACCTGATAGCAAAGGGATTTTCCGCCACCTGTGGGCAACAGTGCAAGGGTGTCCCGGCCATCAATTACAGAGCGGATGATGTCTTCCTGCAGTGGTCTGAAAGAAGAAAACCCCCAATATTTTAAAAGAATGGCATGCAGATCCAATGCGTGTAGTCTTTGGTGTTATAACCAAATGTACGAAATAATTGAAAAGACCCGTTGATTGGAATGCTGACCGGACGACA
>PWIY01000297.1 GCA_003560215.1 Bacteroidales bacterium
AAGATGCCCGGCATGACGGGCATGTTATCGAAGAAACCATGGTCGCCGTGGACTCGCGATACGGGATGATGTGTTACGGGGATCACACCCAGATGCGCTGCGACGCCCACAACATGCTGAAAAAGGGATTGCAGCTGGTCAAACGGACCTGGGATATCTGCGTGGAAGAGTTTGACGTATGGGGGGACAAAATCGACCGGTTCATTCCGCACCAGGTGAGTATGCCGCACAAGCGGGCATTTGTGGAGACCACCGGCGTGCCCATGGAAAAACTGGAATTGATATTTCCCGAATACGGCAATACAGGGCCGATTGCCTGGCCCATGGGGCTGGCCATTGCAGAGCGGAAGAAGAATATCGGGAAAGGGAGCAACGTGGCGGTGTTTTCGATGGGGTCGGGGTTTAATTCGAGTTGCATGCGGATTACGTGGTAGGGGGGAGGCCCCACCATCGTTTCCCGCTCCTGCGGGGGAACGGGGGCATCGTTCCCCGCTCCTGCGGGGAACGCGGGTGATTGGTGGGATGTCCCTCGTTTCGATTTTGCGTTCCCCGCAGGAGCGGGAAACGATTCCGGGGAGCGAGGGAACGATTCCGGAAGTGGGGGTTAACGGGCGGCCCAGTTTTCGAGTTGCAAATTTTCAACCCGCTTGAATTCTTTTTCATTATTCGTTATCAAGATCAGATCCCTGCTGACGGCATGCGCTGCAATGAGAAGATCAAGCGGGCCAATTTTTTCCCCGCGCTTTTCTAATTGACATCGAATATTGCCATAACTATCAGCAGCGAGTTCGTCATACGGCATGATTTCAAACGGCAATAAAAACTCATCAACGCGCTGTTTGTTTACCTCTCGATTTTTGCTTTTGGCCGCACCATACTGCAGCTCTGAGACGGTTATGGTGGAAACGCCGATTTCGCCAATATCGAACTGCTTGAATTTATATATAACCTCTATTGGCCGCTGATTCATTATATAGATGCCGATATTGGTATCAATCATATATTTAATCAAGGCCTGCCCTTTCCTGCTGGCGCTTCGGCTGATTTCTTTCAAGCATTAGCGGCTCTTCATATTTCATTAGATTCTTTTCCCAAAGATCCCAGGGCGATTGTTTTTTCGAAAGCAGCAATATGCCTCCGGTCACCTTTTTTATATAAACTTCATTGCCTTCAAACCGGTAGGCTTTTGGTATGCGCACCGCTTGACTGCGTCCATTTATAAATAGCTTGGCCTTTTCCATACATAGACCCCCTTTTTTTCAATTGATATATACTAAGAAGTATATTACGCTTTTGGGGGTGGGTCAAGGAAAAGCGGGAAAAAGGGGGGGTGTCGTTCCCTGCGGGAGCGGGGGAACGATGAAATGGATGATGGGACTCAGGGTCGTTCCCCGCGGGAGCGGGGGAACGATAAAACCAGGAGCGGGGAACGATGAAACCAACGATGAAAGGGGCCGATCGTTTCCCGCTCCCGCGGGGAACGATATTAAACAATGGTGATCCGGGAAGTCCTATGGGGACAAGGCCTTGATAAAACAACCGGTGCTGCTGACGCTGTCGTCCTCTTCGACTTGTCTTTCAAAGTCCCAGACAGGGGAGTCATCGTCAAAAATATGCTTCTGGGCAAGTATTTCTTCTGTCCTTTTATCGTATACCGTTACGGATTGCAGATATACATCCATGTAACGGATGGTTTCCTCGGAACCATATCGCGGTACGTATTTCTCCTCCATGTACACCAGCCCGTCAGGGCTTTCATCCTTGTATATTAATTCAATGCCGATTATTTTTATCAGGTTATCCAGGGTCCTGTCCGCCGCTCTTGACGACATTGGGATGCTGACGGCGCCAAAATCAGCAAACACATCAAAATTCAACGCATTCAGATAGTTCAGGTTGCCCATATATATCAAAGGGTTGCGATAGTCAAAGGGGTGTATTATCAAGGCTTGCGCTGCCGGATCATATTCATCGCGATAACTTTGATGTCTTTTTTCAAAAAAATAAATGGTCCGTCTTTCCTGGTAAAATTCCTCCAAGCGGGCCTGAAATGCTTGCTCCAGTCGCTCTTCGAATTCTTCCCGGGTTTCTTCTTCGCCCCTTTCTTTTTCATCCGCAATCGTCTTTCGGATGTTTTCTTCTTGATTGTAAAAATGATTATGTATTGCGCGATATGCTCTTGGCGGTTGGTTTTCGATGGGCAATTCCGCCGCAAAAACAATGTACCCCTTGGAACCGATAACCATTGCCGCCATGATTAAAATGACAAGCACCCTTTTCATTATAATTTTGTCCCCGTTATATTTGAAAATTTAAACCATTGAATCAATCATTGAATCAATCCAGGGCAAGCCGAAACCCGAAGCTGTAGTACCGGCGGTCCGGGGGATAGTAAATCCGCTTGGCGGACCGGCAGAGCCTGGCGTCATTGTGCAGGGCGCCGCCCCGCAGCACCCGGGTCCAGCCCGATGACGCGTCCTTGGGATCAACCACCGGGGGATCGACCACCGGGGATGCCGGGTAAGGCCCGTAACTGTCCGCCACCCACTCCCATACATTGCCGTGCACGTCGTAAAGGCCCCATGCATTGGGATCCTTCTGCGCCACGGGATGCGTCTTGTATCTTGCATTAAACCGGTACCATCCCATGCGGTACAAAACCGGGTCATACCCGCCGCCGGTTTCCATTATCTCCCCGTTTGCAAAGGCCGTGGTGCTCCCCGCACGCGCCGCATACTCCCATTCGGCCTCCGTGGGCAGCCGGTAAGTCACGTCGCTTTTTGCATTAAGCGCTTTAATGAAATCCTGAACATCATACCAGGTTACCGTTTCCACCGGGCAATCGTCGCCGCAGTCATGAAAAGACGACGGGTTGTCGCCCATCACGGCCCGCCACTGGGCCTGGGTTACCGGCGTGGTCTGCATGTAATAACCCCTGGTGAGGGTTACCTCGTGCAGGGTTTCGTCGTCGTCCCGGCCGGGTTCGTCTTCCGGGCTGCCCATCATGAACGCGCCCGGCGCAATGGCGACAAATGTCATGCCCAGGGAATTGGTGCGGGCGTCGCTGCCGCTGCCCGGATTTTCGGTTATAAAAAACCGCTCCGGCTTGTCGTTATGGTGGCTGCAGGCGCCGATGGCAGCCAACAAAAAGAAAATCAGTGCTAAAAAACAAGTGCAGCGCATGGCCTTGAATGGTTTAGGGGAAAGCTTCATGTTGAATGGTTATCAGATGAGTTTCATGTTGTTTAACGTTTTATGGGGGCAACTTCTATATTCATAAAATAAAACCCGCTTTTAAATCAACAAAAAAAACGAATTGACTTCCGGGTTCCTCTTTTTCGACATCTTGTGTGCTACGTGATATGCATAACATTTGACCCGATACCTTACAAGGCGATAGATCATGCAGGATAAAATCTATACGGAATGTCGGGATTGGAATCCCGACCTACAGTAAAAAAAGGACATCCTTGATTCGGGGCCAGAAAATCCGCTCCTGCTCGAGGCGAACGGTGGTTCCCCAACGGTTTTGTTTGAGCCCCTGGTAGACGCGCTGTTCCGCATCGGTGAGATGGGGGAGCCAATCGGCAGCAT